>DATBIP010000044.1:0-6161 GCA_036556885.1 Nitrosopumilaceae archaeon | reverse complement strand
CAATTTTGTCATTTTTTGCAATTGATTTTAAGAGTCGTCTCATGATTTTTCCACTTCGAGTTTTAGGTAGCTTTGAGACAAAGTAAAGTTCCTCTGGAGTTGCAATTGGTCCTAGGCCATTGCGAACGACCCCAGAGATTTCCTTTTTGAGGGTTTCCTTGTCTTTATTGACACCTTGTTTTAGTACAACAAATGCGATTATTACCTCGCCTTTGATGTCATGTGGAATTCCACATACGGCAGCCTCTGCTACATCACTATGAGATACTATACTGCTTTCTAGCTCAGCCGTACCTATTCTGTGTCCTGCAACCTTTAGGACGTCATCTGCTCTTCCAAGAATCCAAAAATAGCCATCTTGGTCTTTTATCGCATAGTCCCCAGAATAATACATATTTTTGAATTTTGACCAATAAACTGAAGCGTATTTTTCATCATCCCCCCATAAAGTCAAAAGCATGCCTGGCCAAGGCTTTCGGATTACAAGATAGCCTTTAGTGTTTACAACTACCTCGTTTCCATTTTCGTCAACTATTGCTAAATCTGTTCCAGGGATTGGCAAAGTTGCAGACCCTGGTTTTAATGGGATTGTTTCTAGGCCAGGCAATGGGGAGAGAATCATTCCGCCAGTTTCTGTTTGCCACCAGGTATCAACTATTGGACATTTTTCTTTGCCAATTGTTTTAAAATACCATTTCCAAACTTCGGGATTAATCGGTTCACCAACAGTTCCAAGTAGTCGCAAGGATGAAAGATCAAATGAGTTTGGAATAGCATTACCATACCGCATAAACATTCTCAATGCAGTAGGGGTTGTGTAAAATATTGTAATCTTGTATTTTTGGATAATACTCCACATTCTAGAGTTATCTGGAAAATCTGGAGCACCTTCATACATTACCTCCGTTGCTCCATGTAGTAATGGAGCATAAACTACATAACTATGTCCTGTAACCCATCCAATATCTGCAGTACAAAAGAAAACATCAGAATCCTTAATGTCAAAAGCCCACTTGAATGTAGAGTACAAGTGAGTCAAGTAACCTCCAGTACCATGTAGAACGCCTTTTGGTTTTCCAGTAGTTCCTGAGGTATAAAGAATGTAAAGAGGATGAGTACTATCAAGTTTTTCAGGTTCACATTGAGTTGATGAGTTTTGCATTAACTCATCCCAAAGTTTATCTTTTTTGTTTTTTGTAATTTCGATTTTTACTCTTTTTAAAACAATTACATTTTGTACAAAATCTAGCCCATGAATTGCCTCATCAACTACATCCTTGAGTTTTACAATCGTTCCTCGTCTGTAACCCCCATCTGCGGTGATTATAATTTTAGATTTAGAATCGTCTATTCTATCCTTTAATGCACCTGAACTAAACCCAGAAAAAACTACAGTATGGATTGCCCCTATTCTTGAACATGCAAGCATGGAAATTGGCAGCTCAGGTACCATAGGAAGGTAAATTGTGACTCTATCTCCCTTTTGTAGTCCCAGAGATTTTAAGGCGTTTGAGAGTTTATTGACTTCAGATAGTAGTTCTTTGTAAGTTAAAATACGGCTGTCTCCGTTTTCGCCCTCCCATAATATAGCAGGTTTATCTGCCTTTTTCTTTTGATGAATATCAAGGGCGTTATATGATGCGTTTAGAGTTCCTCCTACAAACCATCTGCCAAAGGGAGGATTCCATTCTAGGGTTTTGTTCCATTGTGAGAACCATGCAAGATTTTTTGCTTGCTCTTCCCAAAATGAAATAAAATCAAAAGCACTCTTTCTTATTTCTAAATTGTTATTACCAAAACCAATATTGTAAGTTTCAGGATTCATTCAAAGTTGATAGTATGAAGGGATTTCTAAATGTTAAAACTAAAAGAAAAAACTTGAGAAATTTGTGTTCTACTGTGCTTCCATTCTTGCAAGCCAGTCAGACTCTTTGGTGTTTGTGTTGGGGGTAGAATTTGTGTTTGGCGTAGCTGATACTGGCGGCTTTGCGATTATTGGTTGAGAAATTTGTTCTGTTGGTTGATGAAATGATGTTACAGAATCGTGTTCTGGAACTTCTGGAAGTTTAGTCTGCACTTCTGACTCACTTTGGGTGTCGAGATAAGAGATAGCCTCTTCTTGGATTTGCTGTCTTGGTGCTTCTGTAGATTTGACCTCGATGTTAAGATCATCAAGACGTCTTTGAACTTTTGAAATTTCTGCTTGCTCATGGGTAATGTGCTCTATCAAATCACTAGTTTGTGTCTTTACCGACTCAAACGTTGATTCAGAGATTTCATTACTCTTGTACTGCATCTTTGCGTCAAAAATGAGCATTTTAACTGATTTCATTTGTTCAGATAATTCCTCTGTTCTTGCATCTAATTGGGCTTTGATCTGTCGTTCAGTTTCATCCAATGTAGCTAGTTTTGATTTGTATTTTTCATGTAGCATTTCTGCTGATTCTTTCATGTCATCATTTTCAGAGACTAAATCAATCAGAGCCTTTAGACGACGTAGAGTCAATCCTTTTTCCCTCAAGAGTCTTTGAGACTCTAGTCTCCATTTGGGAATGAAGATTACAATATCACTTTGAACAACTAATTGCTCAAATGGGATTTGTCTTAAACCATCTGCGCCACAATCTACGCCAACGGCCTGAATACTCCCATCGATATCGCTTATTGTACCTACAACTTTTCCTACGTATGTACCGTACATGTCTTTGACTTTTTTTCCGATAATCTGGATTTCGTCGTTGCTCATGGTAGGTAGTTTAGAGATACCTATAACCGACAAAGTGTTAACAAGGTTTCCAATTTTAGTTAGAACATTTTAACCAAAGCAAAATTTACAATTTAGTAATTTTAAAATTCAAATGCAGGATTTTAGAGATTATGATAACTAAAGAAGAATTAGATCAAATTCTGCAGTTTGTTTCAAAACGATGGATTGACATTTCACGAGATCCTGAAAATAAAGCTTTGAAAAATTTGCCAAGCAGTTTTTGGATGAATTCTGTTGGGGGACGAGCTGGTAATGGAAGATGGATTACCATGTTAATGTACACTGAAAATGAAGCAGATGCTAATGCATTCAAGGAAGTGTTATTACGATGGCATGCAAAAGGGACACAAAAAACTCCAGATACAGATCTTATTCAAATAAAAAAAGGATAGATTATTAATAATTAGAAAACTTGTGACGGTATTGCCTGAAAAGTTTTCAGAATCTGAAAAAAAGATTCTTTTGAATCATTTTTCAAATTCGGATGATTCTGTATTTGCAATAACTACACCACAACAAGTAGATCGTGGAGCACTAATGTCACGTTACAGTAGAACAGACAAAAGCATGCGTAGAATTTTTCTAGATGAATTTTTAAAAAATCAGAATAGAGGAGATGAATTTTACACCAGAGTCTTAATTGAATATGGAGATGACTCTGTTGCAGAGTTAGGAGCTGCTCAAATTGCAATAGAGGGTTTATCAAATATTGCTGTAAAAAAAATTGAAGACCGTAGAATTGGTTTATCATATCTTGAAAAATCATCTAGATATGTAGCATGGGACAAAAAAGAAGATGGGCATTACAAGTACTACAGAGATCATACAATAATGAATTCTAAATTTGCTGACATGTATGTAGAATCATGTAATTTAGATTTTGATGTATATTCCAAAAGTATTGAGGCAATGATTATTTATGTTAGAGAAAAATATCCCATAGAAAAATATTCGTTTAAAGATTCAAGCGGCAATGATGTACCATATTCAAAGCTAAACAATGATGCAGACAAAAAATCTGCAGAAATTATTTACAGAGGATCTACAAAAGCAAAAGCACTTGACATATTGCGTGGACTATTACCTGCATCTACTTTAACTAATGTTGGAATTACTGGAAATGGCCGCGCCTTTGAATATTTACTTTCAATTTTATTTAGTTCAGAATTAGAAGAGGAGCAACTTTTAGCTACAAAAATTAAAAACGAATTAGATTCAACTATCAAGTCCTTTGTGCGACGCGCTGATAACAAATACGGAAAAGCACTTCAAAATTACCTTCAAAGTACAAGACGGAACGCTCTAAAATTTGCCAAAAAATATGTCAGTGGAGATTCTCCAAAAGGATGCCTAACCAAACTAGTCGATTATGAATCAGAGTCTTCAGCAATTGATAATGTACTTGCTGCAATTTTTTACGAGCAATCTCCAGGAATACCTA
This sequence comes from Nitrosopumilaceae archaeon, assembly GCA_036556885.1. GTDB lineage: Archaea > Thermoproteota > Nitrososphaeria > Nitrososphaerales > Nitrosopumilaceae > CSP1-1. The sequence continues at coordinate 1,953 of DATBIP010000044.1, read as the reverse complement.
TTCACAAAATATTGTCTATTGTAAAAAAGATACCAAAAATTAAAAAAAATCAGATTATTAGAACTTTTTCTAACTTGCGAAAAAATAGACGTCATAGACCAACACGTGCATTTGAAATGGTAAATTATACTTTTGATTTAATTAATAATTTCGGTATGTTTAGAGATTTTCATAGACATAGAGTACTTACACTTGAACGACAACTTCTTACAACAGATCATGGATTTAATGTTCCAAAAGAAATTTCTGTATTAGGGCTAGATAATGACTTTAAAGATTGTATGTACAAGTCAAAAGAAGTCTTTGATATAATCAGAAAAAAATATCCTGTACATGCACAGTATGTTGTTAATTTTTCATACAACTATCCATATTTTATGCGATTAAATTTGCGTGAAGCTTGTCATTTAATTGAACTTCGTACAGTTCCACAAGGTCACATAGATTACCGAGAAGTTGCACAAAATATGTTTAAAGAAATTAAAAGAGTACATCCAAATTTAAGTAAAATTATAAAGTATGTAGATTTAAAAAAATATGAATTGGAAAGATTTGAATCAGAAAAAAAGGCAGAAGAAAAAAGGAGGAAATAGTTTTGGTATCAAAAGAAAAAGTTTCTAAAACTGATGATGAATGGAAAAAAATTCTTACACCTGAACAGTACAGAATATGTAGAAATAAAGATACAGAACCACCATTTACTGGAAAATATTATGATTGTAAAGAAGACGGAGTCTACATATGTTCTTGTTGTGGAAACAAGTTATTTGATTCAAAAACAAAATTTGAATCAGGTACAGGATGGCCTAGTTTTTACCAACCAATCAATGATGAAAATATACAATACGAATCAGACAACAGTTATGGCATGAGCCGAATTGAAGTTAACTGTAAGAAATGCGGAGCACATTTGGGCCATGTTTTTGATGATGGTCCTCAACCTACAAACCTTAGATTTTGCATTAATTCTATTTCATTAGAATTGGATAAAAAAAACGAGTAATGAACTGTTTCATTATACGGAAAAACTCATTAGATGAGAGAATATCTTACGGATTTGTGGTAATTTGAGATTAATTCTTTGTGGTTTTGGAGTAGTTGGCCAAAGTCTTGCAAAATTATTAGAATCACGAGCTGAAGACTTGTATGCAAGATTTGGATTAAAACCTCGCATTGTTGGAGTATTTGATACCAAAGGAAGTGCTGTAGAATCTTCTGGGTTAGATTTGAACAAATTACTTGATGTCAAAAAAAAATTTGGCTCTGTAAAAAAATATAGCAGTACTAAAAATAATTTGTCAGGAGTAGATTTGATTAAAAATTATGATGCAGACGTATTAATCGAAACAACGGCAAGTAATTACAAGGACGCCGAGCCTGGAATGTCACACATAACTGAAGCCATGAAACATGGTTTACATGTAATTTCTGTTAACAAGGGACCATTGGCATTGGCATTTCCATCATTAATGGAGCTTGCATCTTACAACCAAGTATTACTAAGGTTTAGTGGAACAGTAGGAGGAGGTACACCGATACTTGATTATGCAAAAAATAGTTTACGAGGAGAAAGAATATCCTCGTTTGAAGGGATACTAAATGGTACCACCAATTACATACTTACTAAAATGACAAACGGAATGTCATTCAAAGATGCACTAGATGATGCAAAACAAAAGGGATACGTTGAGGCTGATGAATCACTTGATTTGGATGGGTTAGATGCTGCAGCAAAACTTGTAATTTTAGCAAACTGGGTGATGGATCTTAAGGTTACTTTACCAGATATCAAAAGAACGGGAATTAGAAATGTTTCAACTGAAGATATAAAAAATGCGGCACAAAAAAAATCAGCAGTAAAATTGATTGCCTCGTGTAATAAAGAGTTGATAGTATCCCCAAAAGAGGTTTCTTTAGATGATCCATTATGTGTGAATGGTACTCTAAATGCCA
>DATBIP010000043.1:0-2787 GCA_036556885.1 Nitrosopumilaceae archaeon | reverse complement strand
CATGAAGGAAGATTATGGGAGTATGTCATCAAAAAATCCCGTTCACATCCAAAACTCTTTGAGGCTACAGATGTTTTTATAAAAAATCCCAATTACTTTGTTAAAACTACTCCAAAATTCAAGGATTCGGCACTGTTTCTTTTTTCAAAAGTTGACCAATTTAGGCCTGAAGTACTGTCGTACCATAATACGGTTCGAAGATTTAGAACCAAAAAGAAAATTTTAGTTATAGCAGGAGATTCCTCAAGAAAACCCTTTTACCTATCTCAAGAATATAATATTCTCAAAAAGAAATTCTCAAACCGGGATTCAGTTCAATTCTGTCAATACCATCCTTTTCTAGGATTAATTCCCTTGGAAATTTCAGATATGTATCCAGCGGCACATAATGTTATGGCAAGACTACAATACATTCCTGAAGATTTTACGATTTTTGCAAAAACCTGGAAGATATTTTTTGAGAAGAATAACTTTACAACTCTGTATTATGATAAGAAAGATGAATTTCTTGAGTTCTTCTTGAAAAGTTTACCAAAACAAATTATTAAAAAATCTCTCTAGTTATTGAAAAATAAGAAAAAAGAGTTGCGAAAATACCGTTTATAGTGCGGCGTCTTCTGCCCAACCTTTTACGAATACTCCGTTTTTGTGAAGAGGTACAGGTTGTCCTGCAGTGTAATTCATTGGTCTCATCCAAAAGATTGATTTTGTTGGACAAACTCCAATGCATGCACCGTCAGAAATGCATCTTTCTGGATAAAAGACAAATGCTTTTCCTCTCTTCCAACCTTCTACAGGTTTTACACGAAGTACATCTGGGCCAAGAGAAGTACATATTTCAACGCATAATGCGCATCCAATGCATCTCTGCTCATCAATGTCTGGAAGTATTGCTATTGGCATTTATTTCACTTAACATATTTCTGCTTGGTGTCTATTTAAATGATGATTGAAATCCATAACGTAGTTATACAAAAAATCTGATCTTTTCGCAAAATTACTGATATCACGTCGTTATGAAAAATAGGAAATCTAATTTTATTAGTTGAAGCTAAGAGAAAGGATTTGTGAGTTGAACTTTTTGAGAAATGAGAGAATTCGAATGGTTTCAAAGAGAATGCAAAAATCAAGATCCTTTTTCTGTGTAATTACTTGACATAATACAAAAAAAATTACATGTGAAACATTAAAAAATTAATTAAATAATTTAGAAAAAACAAAAAAGAATAAAGTGGTATTCACGTTTATTTTCTCATTGCGTCGATTTGACCAGAGGTAACCCAATCTAATAGCTCAGCAGATGATGGATTAAGATCCGCTCTCTTATTCATAAGATTATGAACCCAAATCCAGTTAATCTGGTTAAGAAGTGGTTTATTTGATTCATCTCCGGATCGAACCTTTGCTACAACTGATTGGTCTTGTGATCTAAGCCAATCTTGAAAACTTCTACCCATGTGGATCGGATCTTAGCTAGCACTAATTAAAGCTTTTGAAGATTACATTCAAAAAAGAATCATAATAAAAAATGTAACAAGGTTTTAAGGACGATTCAAAGGCAGTTATTTCTTGAACGTAAAAATTCTTGGAGCAGCTCGAGAGGTTGGTAGATCGGGCTTTCTGGTTAATTGTGATGGGGCAAATTTTCTTTTAGATTATGGAGTAATGTTTGGAAGACGTGGTACGCCCCCCCAATATCCCCAGCATGTGAAACCTAAAGATATTGATGGAGTAATAATCACTCATGCACATTTGGACCATTCAGGTTATGTCCCTTCATTGTTTGTAAGCGGACATTGCAGAGTTTATGCTACTCCACCCACTCTTGAATTAACCCAATTGTTAATTGAAGATATGTTAAAGATAGAAAAAAACTACCATCCTTTTGACATCCCAGAGCTATACAATATGTTACGCAATTCAAAGGAGATAGGATTTCGTGAGAAAATTCAAAAAGGAAATGCAACTTTTGAGCTTCTCTCATCTGGACATGTTATAGGAGGAGGAACTGTATTAGTCGAATCAGAAAAGAAACGCCTATTCTATACAGGAGATATTAATCCTAAGGGTTCACGTATGCTTCCTGAGGCTGATCTTGATATTGGAGAAATTGATTTGTTAATTACAGAAAGTACCTATTCTCAAACAACACAAATGGCCAGAAAACTATCTGAAGAGGGTCTAATTGATTTTGCAAATGAGGTGATGGATAGAAAAGGGGTTTTATTTGTTCCAGCTTTTTCTGTAGAACGCTCTCAAGAAATTGCGTGTATTTTCAGAAATGCCAAATTTAAACATAAAATCATTATGGATGGAATGGCACTAAAAGTGAATGAAATCATGTTTAGATTTCCTGAATATCTTAGAGATCCAAAAATTTTTGCTGATGCTATTAATCATTCAACTGCAATTAGAAATGAACAAGAAAGAAAGAATGCAGTAAGTGAACCATGTGTAATAATTTCACCTGCAGGAATGTTGGTTGGTGGAAATGCTGTCTTTTATTTACAGAATTTAGCTTTTGATAGTAAAAATGGAATTGCTCTAGTATCATACCAAGGTGAAGGAACTCCAGGAAGAAAACTGCTTGAAACTGGAAAGGTATCTTCACGTGGTCAAGATATGAAGGTAACAGCAGAAGTTAGGCAGTTTGAATTTTCTGGACATGCGGATAGAAATGATCTTTTTGAAATGATAAAAAATGTAAAAGGAAATCCAAAAGTGTTAACTGTTCATGGGGATGATCAATCTTGTATAAAATTTGCTGAGGAAATTCATGAAAAATTT
>DATBIP010000042.1:0-18484 GCA_036556885.1 Nitrosopumilaceae archaeon | reverse complement strand
AAAGAACCTAAGCCTACCATTAGGACAAGCATTAGCCCAATTCCAGCAAACTGTCGTCTACGATCTTCAATTTTTGTAAATATTAATTCTCTTTTTACAAGCATTACAGTGAACAAGATAAGAACAGCAATTGAACCTACATATACTGCAATTTGAAACATGGCCACAAATGGAGAGTCAAGTAATAAGAAGAAACCAGCTACTCCAGCAAGGGTTCCCATTAGTGCAATCGAACCATAGATTAAAGAACGAAGCTCAAGTGCTGCTATAGCAGAACCTACTGTGAGAACAGATAATGCAAGAAAAATAGCATCAACCATGTGTTGCACCCCTGTCATCTATGATAATATCTACATCTTGGTTAACCTGAGGTTTTACTTGAAGTTGAGATGGTGTGTAGATTAAAGCTTCTTTAGAAAAAGATGATAGTTCATAGTCATTTGTCATGTATAAAGCATAGAATGGACACGCATCAACACATAGCCCACAAAAAACACATTTTCCATAATCTATTTGTGGCATGATAGATTTTTTGTTTTGTTTCCATGTTTCTGGTACCTTAACCATTGCAATAGCTTCAGCTACGCCTTCACAGGCAATAGCACAAAGCTGACATCCAGTACATTTATCATGAAAAAGCATATGACGGCCTTTGTATCCAGCAATTCCTACGCCAGATGTAGGGTCATACTGATATCCGTCTCCAACAAACTTGAGTTTTTGTTCAGGATATCTTAAGGTAAATCGTTTTACTGCTATGTGTTTAATGCCAGAGTTAAGGGCGCGAATAATTCCAGTTGCAGTACCCATTACAAAATTCCTCCTGGTCCCAATACTCCAGCATAAAGCAAGCCGAGTGCTATAAAGATGTTAATAAAAGCCAAAGCGATCAGTTTGTTCCAACCTATACTCAATAACATATCAATTCTAATTCTTGGAAATACTCCTCTAGGAATTAAAATGAAAAATATTACGGCTATAGTTTTTAGTGTAAACCACAAGGTACCGTTTAACATTTCTTGAGTAGTTACTGGCAATCCTGGTACTTGGACAGTAATTGGACCTGCTTCAATTCCTTCGGTAATTATTTCCTCTGGGAATGGAGGCCATACCATGGGCCCCTGCCAACCTCCAAGAAACAAGACAACAAACAATGCAGCAAAAGCATATAATTTGAGATATGAACCAAGTTGCACTAGACCATACATCATGCCGGAAAATTCAGTTAACCATCCTGCAACAATTTCACTTTCTGCTTCTGGTAAATCAAAAGGAATTCTTTCTAGCTCAGCTAACATGGAAATGAAAAAAACGATTGCACCAATTGGAAGAAATGCGATAAACCAGTAGTGTGATTGGCTTTCAACGATTTCAGATAAATTTAATGTTCCAGTTAATATGACAACACCAAGTAGTGACAAAATTAATGGTATTTCAAATGAAACCATCTGGTGAAGTGCTCTAATTCCACCAATGAATGGAAACTTACTATTTGCAGACCAGGCAGATAGCACTGTGATTATTGGAAAGAAACCAATTATTGCAAATACTGCAAGTAAACCAACATCAATGTCGGCTACCACCCATCCTGGAGCTACTGGGATTAAAGAAACAAACGCTGCAGCTGTAGCGACGAACAAAATCGGCGCTGCCCAAAAGATTGGTTTATCAGCTTTTGCTGGAATAATAATTTCTTTAGAGATTAGTTTTAGTCCATCACCCATTAATTGTAATATTCCCTCAATCTTACCACAGTAAAATGGTCCAACTCTTAGCTGAAGTTTTGCTAAAAGTTTTCTTTCAACAAAAATAGTACCTGCAGCTAGCAGTGCTGCAAAGCCAAAACCTGGAAAGGCAGCAATTCTAAAGAAATCAGAATGCAAAAGGGATTTAACAAGTGGTACTGCCAATTCAGGATGAAACAGCATAGTAAAAGCAAGAAATGGAGTAAGTAGAACTCCATCAAGTACTGGTAAATCTACGTAAAAAAGAACAATTTGGATTGCCGGAATTCCTATCAGAGTTAGTAAAATTATTATCCAAAAGATGTTATCTGTTAGCGATTTAAGAAAATATCCTAGTCTAAACTTGGGTGCAATTACTGACATCTATCTATCAGCCTCCACTGGCCAATAGTTTAGGCTCCAGTAAACTGCTGGCATGTTGCCTAGTTTTTCTCCCTTTAAGAGATATGGCATACAAATTAGATTTCGAAATGAACCAACACTTAATTTTACACGATATGGTTCTGGTTTACCTCTAGAAACAATGTAGGCTCCAAGTGCACCTCTTCCTGATTCTACTCTTTTGTAAACCTCATCATTTCCACCTTTTGGATTTGGTTTTAGTTTTACTCTAACAGAACCAGACTTTGGCATTTTTTCAAGAGCCTGCCTAATAATGTTGCAGCTTTCTAGCATGTCAAGCCATGGAGTTTTAGAACGGTCGTATGAATCACCATTCTTTAAAACATTGGTATGAACATCAAGTTCGTCATAAACATCGTATGGTTCTTTTACTCTAAGATCATAGTCTACTCCACTTGCACGCAAAACTGTACCAGTAGTACCAAGTCTAATTGCATCTTGGCGAGATAATATTCCAGTTTTCTCGGTTCTTGAAATTAGAATTGGGTTGTCATAGAAAATATCTCCATATGTTTTTAGTCGTTTTTCCAAATAGTTAACCTGTCTAAGACATACATCCTCAAAGTTTGCTGGCAAGTCATTTCGAACACCTCCTGGAACAAAGTATGCATGTGTTACTCTTGCTCCGGTTAACTTTTCTAAAAGATCAATTGCAAATTCTCGGTCTCCTGCAGGCCACATAAACATAGTAGAGTGACCCAGAAAAATTCCATAGATGGCTAACCAATAGAGAGTATATGTAAATCTGTTTAATTCGGATGCAATTACTCTAACATATTTTGCACGTTCGGATACTTGAAGGCCTAAAAGCTCTTCAACCCCTAAGCAGTATGGATATAGAATGTTGCATGAATCATGAATGACTGGTCTTTCTAGATGAGGAATATTTGTGATATAGTTTCTGTATTCAGCCATTTTCTCTTCTCCTCTGTGAACATAACCAGGATCAGGATCACATGAGACAATACGATCCCCATCTACTCTAATAATGAGTCTCATATGGCCAGAACCTGGGTGTTGTGGACCTACATTGAGAGTCATTATTCTCTCATCTACTTTTTCTAATTGAATTCCTGGTGGCAATTGCGTAGTCATTTCTATCTGCCTTTTATCGCAAAGTCCTTTCGTAGTGGAGGAAGATCAGCCCAATCCTCTGGTAACAATAATCTTCTATTATCTGGGTGACCATCAAAGAAAACTCCTAACATCTCAAAACATTCTCTTTCATGAAATTCTACACTGTAAAAAATATCCCTTAAACTTGGCAGTCTGGTTGAATCTTTACCTGGGTTAGGATCATCTTCACGTGTAGCTCTTGTTGCTAAAGATAAAACTTGTTTATCTAATTGTGGATCAGTATACGAACCCAAGTGATAAACGACTTCTATTTCTTTATCATTAGGAAAATCTACACCTGTAACTGATTCAGCATGATCATAATTTAGTTCGTCACGAATGAAAGTTGCAACATTGAGAATATCTTCTTTTTTGACGTTGACTCTAATTCGATTTGGTTTTACAAAAGCAATTTCAGTTTTTGAACCAAACTTTGCAGTGATTTTATCAGATTGATCTTTTTCAAATTTTGGCAAGTCAGGTTGTTTTTCTACTACTGGTTTTGTTTGAATTTCTTGTTCACTATTTTCTGAATCGCTCATTGTTTCTTACCTAGCCTTCATATTCTTAATTTTCTCTTGAAGGAGCATACATCCTTGAATAAGAGTTTCAGGTCTAGGGGGACAACCAGGGACATAAACATCTACTGGCAGTACACCATCAATTCCTGGAAGAACATTGTAGGAATCAAAATACAATCCTCCAGTGATTGCGCAAGCACCCATGGCAATAACATATTTTGGTTCCGGCATCTGATCATATACTAATCGAAGTCGAGGAGCCATTTTACGAGTGATTGTTCCTTGAACAACAACTAGATCACATTGTCGTAATGAACCAAAAGCCTCTATGATGCCAAATCTTTCTACATCATATCTTGGACCAGATGCGGCACCAAATTCTACACTACAACAGGCAGTTTCAATGTGTACAGGCCAAAGTGACCATAATCTACCCCAATTAATGGCGTAGCCCAATGGTTGGTCGATTGCTTTTACTAAAATATCTCCTAACTTACCAACAAAAGCATTGGCATTTTGTGGAGTAACTAAATCTTTTAGCAATCTAATTCCTTACCTCCAGTTTGAACCAAACTTGTTTATCTACCATTACCAAATATCTCTCCTCTTTGATTGATAAAGTGCAAAGGCCATAGCGCCAAACATAATTCCTAAAAATCCTATGATCGGAAGAGTTGCAGATTTTTCAAGATTAAGTATGGTACTTCCCCATGCATACAAAAAAATTGCCATTACATCAAAAACAACAAACATCAAGATGTAAGCATAATATTGCATCATAAAATGAGTCCTTCCTGCACCGGATGGGACTTGGCCACATTCCATTGGGAGGAATTTTACGGGGTTACTTCTTCGCCTAGGTGAAATCATTCTTGATATAAGTAAAGCAGGTCCCACAGCAACAATTGCAAATCCAAACATCATCATAACATGACTGTAACTTGCTAAGGCTTCACCGACCAAAGTAGCTTTGAGACTCTTCTGAAGATATAAAAAGCTATGCACTTTTTTTTTCGATCAAAGGTCTTCAAACTAAATTTTGCAAAGTTCTTAATATCACCAGTTTCTCAATTATGATATGACTTTGAATGTTGGAGATAGAGCTCCAAATTTTGAATTGGTAGATACTGGATTGAAAATGAGAACACTTGATGAGTTTAAAGGGAAAAAGGTAATTATATCATTTTTTGTAGCTGCGAGCTCTCCAGTATGTGAAACTGAGATGTGCACATTTAGAGATTCTTGGTCTGAATTATCAAATCTTGGTGCACAAGTTATTGCAATAAGTAATGATGGACCGTTTGCAAACAAGGCGTTTGCAGAAAAAAATAATCTAAAATTTCCTATTCTAGGAGATTATAAGAGTAAGACAATACGAGATTATGATGTTTTGATGCCACATCTTTTACATGTAAAAGATTATGATGCGGCAAAACGTTCTGTTTTCATTGTTGATGAAAATGGTGTAATTATTTACAAGTGGGTATCAGATAATCCCTTAGTTGAACCAAACTATCAAGAGATCAAAGATTTTCTAAAAAAATAGATTCATACAACTTATTCTATTTCTGCAATAACATCATTTTTTGCAACGGTTGTACCTTCTTTAATTTTAATTTTTTTAACAGTACCATCCTTATGCGATTTTATAGAAACTTGCATTTTCATGGATTCTAAAACACAAACAACATCGCCTTGTTTTACTGTTGAACCTTCAGAAACTGAAATTTTAACAACCTTACCAGGTATTTGACTATGCAGGTTTAATTGAGAATTAGCTCCAGCAGATTCGCCAGAGTTTTTGAATACGATTTCATTGAACTTATGATGTTTATTTAGTGTAATAGGGACGCCATCAACTACAATTTTCATTTGAGAAGTTGTATTATCGAGATACTTTACTATATGATATTTTTGTTCTAATACAAATTCAATGCTACGTGGAGACATGTTCAAAATTTTTAGATTTTTTTCATTATCATTTATTTTAATCAAATATTCAGAATTTCCTAATTGCTGTATTATCTCAGCATTAAACGTGTTTTCAATGTCTTGAATTTTATATTCCATTAAGAACCATCTAGCTTACTTTTCCAAAACATGTTAGTTTGCTGAGTAGATTGTACTCTACTTTTATAATGTATAGAATGAATTACTGCAGCAGCTAATGCTGCATCTTGTTTATCTATTGTATCATTTTTAATATCTTCTTTTAGTCTGTCAATTATTTTATAACGCTGAAGGAAATCTGTAGATAAATCGCCATTAATGAATTCTTTAGACTTGAGTATAGTTTTGTATAGAGGAATTGAGGTTTCAACTCCTTGAATGTAAAAATCATCTAATGCATTAAGTAATCTAACTCTTGCTTCTTCAAAGTTTTGTCCCCATGCATTGAGCTTTGCCATCAATGAATCATAATATGGAGATACAGTACATCCAGAGTAAAGATAGGTATCGCAACGAACTCCAGGACCAGAAGGTATTGTGACATCAGGTACAGGTCCTGTTGAAGGAGCAAAGTCTAGAAAAGTATCTTCTGCGTTTATTCTACCTTCAATTGCACATCCATTTACTTTAAGATCTTTTTGTTTGAAAGGAATCGCTTCGCCGTTTGCAATATCGAGTTGTAATTTTACCAAATCTAATCCTGAAACTAGTTCAGTTACAGGATGTTCTACTTGAAGACGGGCATTAATTTCGATAAAATAAAATGAACCATCTTCTATTCGTAGGAATTCTGCAGTACCTAGATTTGTATAATCAACAGCAATTGCAGCGTTTACAGCTAGTTGGCCAATCTCATCTCTAATCTTTTGATCTACAACTGGAGATGGGGACATTTCAATTAGTTTTTGATTACGACGTTGAATTGAACACTCTCTTTCAAAAATGTGAATGGCATTTCCATGAGTGTCTCGTGCTAGTTGAAATTCAATATGTCGTATTTTTTCAAGAAATTTTTCTACAAGGATTGCAGATTTTCCAAAAGCTGCCATTGATTCCCCTGTAACAGTGTCATAAGCATCATGAAGTTCTTTATCATTATGTACTAGTCTAATTCCCCTACCTCCTCCACCATACACAGATTTTAGTAAAACAGGATAACCAATTTCATTTGCAATATCTACTGCTTCTTCTGCATCTTTCACCAAGTCAGGACTTCCAGGTACAGTTGGAACCTTTGCCTTGGCCATTGCGTCTTTACATTTCATCTTGTCACCACAAAGCTGCATTGAAGCAGATGAAGGTCCGATAAAGTTTATCTTATTTTTTTCACAAAGATTGGCAAAATCAGAATTTTCAGAAAGAAAACCATATCCTGGATGAACTGCATCAGCACCTGATGATAATATTACATCAAGGATTTTTTCTTGATTAAGATAACTTTTTGCAGGAGCTGCCTCACCAATATGATAAGCTTCTGTAGCATATTTTACATGAAGTGAATTATAATCTTCATCAGAATATACTGCTACTGTCTTAATTCCTAATGCTTTACAAGTTTTGATAACTCGTAAAGCGATTTCTCCCCTATTTGCTATAAGAACTTTTTCTATCATAATTTACTCACAGGTTGATATTTCCATGTTTACGAGGAAGTTGTTTTTCTCTTTTGTTCAAAAGCATCTCTAATCCTTTAATTAACATTGGTCTTGTTTCAGCAGGATCTAGTACAGCATCAACTGTACCGTGAGAGGCTGCTACATATGGATTAGAAAATTTTTCGGTAAACTCATCAACCAGTTTTTTTTTCAATGCGTCGGGATCTTTTGCGTCTGCCAAGTCTTTTCTATTCATGATTTTAACTGCAGCTTCTGAACCCATTACAGCAATTTGTGCAGTTGGCCATGCGTAATTAATGTCAGTTCTCAAATTTTTACTTCCCATCGCAATATATGCACCACCATATGCTTTTCCGATTACTAGTGTAATTTTTGGAACTGTAGCTTCACAATAAGCATACAAAAGTTTGCTACCATGTCGAATGATACCATTATGTTCTTGATTTGTACCTGGCATGTAACCTGGAGTATCTACAAGAGTAATAATCGGGATATTATAACAGTCACAAAACCTAATGAATCTTGCAGCTTTATTTGATGAGTCAATATCAAGAGCTCCTGCTAGGGTAATTGGTTGGTTAGCAACAATACCAACTGTTCTTCCATTAAGTCGTCCGTATCCTACCACAATATTTGGGGCAAATAACTCATGAATTTCAAAGAAGGTGTGATTATCAAGAATTGAATGAATAATTTCTTTCATATCGTAAGGTTGAAGGGTATTTTCCGGAATTACATTTATCAAATTATGATCTAATCTATTGGGATCATCATCATTTAATACAATTGGAGGTTCTTGGGTATTATTCTGTGGAATGTAAGAGAGAAGATTTTTGATATAATCCATACAATCATACTCATTTTTCGCTACAAAATGAGCAACTCCACTTTTCGAAGCATGAGTCATTGCACCACCTAATTCATCAGTTGAAACTTCTTCTGCAAGAACAGTTTTTACAACATCTGGTCCCGTTACAAACATTGAAGCTGCTTTATCAACCATAATTACAAAATCTGTCATTGCTGGTGAGTATACTGCGCCACCTGCTGATGGTCCAATACTTGCAGTTATCTGTGGAACCACTCCAGAGGCTAATTCATTATGATAAAAAATGTCAGCAAAACCATCCAAACTCAAAATACCTTCTTGTATTCTTGCTCCTCCCGAATCAGCAATTCCAATGATAGGACATCCAACACGTAAAGCATGATCCATTAGTTTAGTGATTTTTTTTGCTCCCATTTGACTAAGTGTTCCACCAAGAACCGTAAAGTCATATGCAAAAACAAAAACTTGTCTTCCGTTTATTTTACCATAACCAGTAATAATAGCATCGCCAAAAAATTTCTTTTTTTGCATTTCATATTCATGATAATGATGCGTTGTGAGTTTATCAATTTCAACAAAACTTCCCTCATCTAATAAAAGATCTATTCTTTCTCTTCCTGTTAGTTTTCCTTTCTCATGTTGAGCTGCTACTCTGTCTTGACCTCCACCTTGTTCTGCTATTTTATTTTTTTTTAAAAATCCTTCAATTTTATCAGAATGCATACCCAGCGATCTGGAAAATGCTTTTAGATATATTAAGTTTAGATTTTATTCAACGAAGATAGTTATCCTTTCTTTGTAGGGTCTTGCCTTGTTTATTTCCAATTAACAGAAATACATTTATCCAAAGTTGAGAAAAAATAATTGTATGGTATTAGATAACAAAGGAATAGTTACTTACACTCAATTTCTTAGGGAAGATCTTGTAATACTGCGCTTTGTTCCAGAGAATGGCATCATGCCAGATTATAAGACAGGTCAATTTCTGACCCTTGGGGTACCTATACCAGCTGAAAATTTTAAGATGGTTCGTAGAGCATATTCGATTGCTTCTCATCCTGAAAATAGAAAATATTTTGAATTTGTAATTAGATGGGTTAGAAAACCATTGCCTGGACGGGTTACAACTCAGCTATTCTATGCAAGTGAAGGGGATGAGATATTTTGGGGAAATCCAACTGGAAATGCTTTACTTATTAGTGATAAATTGCCTAACGGAGAACCAGATAAACGGAGAATTATTTGTGTTGGTGGGGGGACTGGAATTGCTCCCTTTGTTGCTTATGCTCAACATCTACATGACATAGGGGATAAAAGAGAAATTGTTGTATTACATGGTGCAAGTTATGTAGATGAGCTTAGTTACCAAGGACTTTTTACGAAACTGCAAGATGAAAGTCTTGATAGAGGAAAAGATCAGTGGAACTTTACATATAGGGCGGCTATCAGTCGGCCAAAAGAATTTTTTAATAGATCTTGGAAAGGTCAGACGGGAAGAGTAGAGTCATTCTTTAAAGCAAAACCTGGAGGATTATCCCCGATAGAAGAAATTATTGGAGAAGAAATTACAAGAGATAATACGATAATCTACATTTGTGGATATCAAGGAACTATTGATGGAGTTCTTGAATATATGAAAACAAAAGGTTTTGTTACAGAACATGATAAACGTGAAGACGGAAGTTATGAAATAAAGTATGAATCATACGGCTAAATTTTCTTAAAAAAATCATTATAATCTAAGCTAATTATTGATTATTTAATTTTGGAATAGCTTTTCTCATTTGTAAGTAATTTTTTCAGGTTAAGTATTTTCTTGTTCTAATGCTTTTTTTGGGATGCTAGTGGGTGAGGAAACAATTTTCTCGACAACATTTTTTGTTAACTCATCAATAATTTTGATTTTTTTCTCATCAGTTTCTCCTAACATTTGTAATGCTTTCTTTAATTCTTGAATTCTTAAAGAGTCTACACTAGAAGATGTATCTTTAACTAATGGCTCTGGTTCAATTTTTTTCATTGTTTCTTCAAGTATAGGTACTTCCTTAGCAATCATTGCTTCAACAGACGGAACTTTGCTTATTCTAGTTTTCATGTCTTCTTCATAAAGCTCAGAAATTTGATCACTAAACATTAATTTCATTCCAGGAAGAGTGGATACTTTCTCATCAACAGCTCTAGGATCTGATAGATCTAAGATTAAAGTCCCTTTCGTCTTACTTTCCATTATTCTTCTTATTTTGTCATAATTAATTAAAAAATAATCTGCGGTGGTTGCTACAAAGACAATGTCATATTTATCAAATCCCTTTAAAACATCTTCAAATTCTACAGGTTTTCCACCTAATAATTTAGAAAAGCTAGTAGCTCTTTCAATTGTAAGACTAGTAACATCGAATCCAATACCTTTTTTCTTAAGAGAATCTGCAACCATAGCTGCTGTTTCTCCCGTACCTATGACCAGTACATGTTTTTTATCTAAACCGGTTTTTTCTTCTGCTGTCTTTATTGCAACATCGCCAATTGATATTGTTCCTTTACTAATTCCAGTTGAATCTCTAATCTTAGTTGCAATTCGTATAGAATTTTCAAACAGTTTGTTCAATACTTTGCCAGAAAAATTTCGAAGTTTAGCGCTAGAAGATGCTTCTTTTATTTCGTTAAGTATTTCTTCTCTTCCTACAATCACTGATTCCAAACCAGTGGCGAGTCTTAATAGATGTAGATAAACATCTTTATTTTTGTAGACCTCAAGAGTTTGATCAAAATGATCTAAGTCATATTGATTGAGTTCTGTCAATGATTCCCAAGTTTCTTGAATCCTATTAATGGTGAGAGTTTTTCCTTCACTTCTTCTTGCATCTGGTACGTCTCCTTTTTCCAAATTAACAACCATAATTATCTCAACTCTAAATGGATTTTGAATAATTACACATTCTGAAACATCAGAAATTTTTTTAAAAGATTCACATGCAGCTGGTATATCCTTAAAAGAAAATTTTTCAATCTTATAAAGTGGTATATTTTTAAAAGTAACTCTTGCATTTATGATGTCAAAATTATTTTCACTCATACAATATTACCATTTATTCTCTTAGTTTTGACCGTCCACCTTTAGCTGTACGAAAAACATTCATTCCAATATGATAATTCTCATATAAATAATCAAGAGTTTTTAGATCTTCTTCAGCTTGCTTAATTTCCTGAGTAGTTGCATTTGGATCACTTTTCAAGCGTGCAAGTCTTTGTTGTGTTTCTGCTTTTTGGGTTTTAATTCCTAATTCATAATTTGAGATTCCGTCATATTCTGGACTAAGTATATGATCTGGTTTGTATGCAGGGATCTGATCAGTTGGAATCTCTACCAATCTTGAAATCTCTTCTTCTTCATCTTGAGAAAGTATTGGCCTAGGTGGAGCACGTCCAAGTTTATCTAGCCAAAATTCAGGTTCACCCATTTCTCTTCTAAAGATCTGTTCTGAGCCACGTTTGTTAGTAAATAATTCGACTGCTTCTGGAACTACCACTTTTGCTGCAGCTTCTTCATACTCTTTTTGAGCAGCTTCTTCAGCAGCTGCTTTTGCTGCTTCAAGTCTTGCAGTTGCAGCCTTTGCTTCTGCTTCTGCTATTGCTGCTATTTCTGAGGGAGTTAAAGCATGTTTAGATTTTTCATGTTTTGGTTCTATGGTTTTATCTATCGCTGGCTCAGTTGTTGATTTATTTTTAGTACCTTTTGGTCTCCCACGTTTCTTTTTTGATTCTATTCCGGTACTGTCTTCAGGCATTATCATTTACCTAAATCACGTTAAATTTTAAGGTTTTAGGATTATCCATACTCTAACTTGCGATCTATAATGCTTAAAATTTTTGAAAAGACTATTCTATTCTCTCGATTTCTCGTGTTGTATGATTTGTAATATCTTTGTGTATGAGGGCATGGGATTCTTGTTTAAATGTCAAATCACATCTGTAACATTTCCATCCTAATGCGCTCATTATATTCAAAATACAAAATTTGCTTATAACACTCACGTAGAAATGATCAGTATGATCTAAATACTAAATATGCAACGGATTAGTAATTGGGACTGTCGCCAAAAAACACATCGTTTTTGGCCTTAAGTCTCAATTAAGATTTAGTAGAGGAAATTTCTTTTTTACAGAAGTCTGATATGTGTCAAAAGAATCCTCAACCTCGTTGCATTTTTTGCATATGCATAATTGTGAAACAGTCTTGATATCACAATCATCTTTATACTCACAATTAGAGCATCCAGCCGGTCCACCACAAACAATACATTTAAGCTCTTTTATCTCACCACATTTTTCATGTTTAACTCCTAATCCCTTTGCCCAAAGTCCAATTTCATTTATTTCAATTTTCTTATTGCAGACAGTACATGTTCCTGGAAATTTCATGGTAATTTTTAGCCAGCTCATGTTACATTTTCAATCTCCTTATCAATAGTATCTCTAAAGGTTTCTTCCAAGTTTAAATTCAATTTTTTATTTTTTATACAAAATAACATATATGGAAAATAGAGAGTGGCAAACGTACTTTTTGATATATGCATTTTTTTGGCAAGAATTTTTCCTAAAGAATTGATACTTTTTCCATCCCAGCGGATACGGTTGAGAAGTGGCCACGATACATTATACTGTGAATATCTCACTGAAGAGTCTTTCTGGTATAACCCTATTAGTATTTCATCTAAATATCTTAATAGTCTCCATTCCTGAGTTCTCATTATCCTACCAAACAAAATATCAGCTTCTGAAATAACTTGTAACATTCTATCCATTTCACTGTTTGAAATGTTACTTGTAATTACACTGGAATAAAACGCATTAATTTTTTCACGAGGATCAATTCGCATTGAATAAAGGACAGTTCTAGCTTCATCAATTGAATTTGCTTTGAAAAATGCATTAACGCCAGATTCAATATCCAAACTTTCAAATGATTTCTCGGTGGAAGGTTCAAATCCGGTTACAAGAGCTTGTGTAGAGTTTATCATTGATCTCAAATCCCCTCTAGATTCACTTACTATTTTGATTAGAGAGCCTGGACTAAGTTTTGCTCCTTCTTTTTTAAGAATTTTTTTTAGAAATAATTGTACAAGTCGAGGTGGTAAAGGACGAATATGAATAGTTTTAACAACTTTTTTAATACTTTTCATCTTAGCAGACAGATCAGAATTAGCAGCTAAAATAATTGGAACTGTGGGTTCTTTTAGAATATTGATTAATGCTTCTGCTCCTCCAAAATCTGCTCTTCCATAAATTCCATCGACTTCATCAACAAATATCATTGGACGCCCAAGTATGCTAGTATTTCCAAGTACTGGACCAAGAATTTCTTGAATACGTTGTTTGTTTCTAACATCACTTGCATTAAGACTAATCATATCATAACCAAACTGCTTTGCAGCAAGATTTGCAAGTGTAGTTTTTCCTGTTCCTGGTGGTCCTACCAGTAAGAGTGGTTTTGTTCCCTTTTTCCATTTTGCAAACCATTCAACAAATAAGACACGGGCATCTTCATTCCCAACCATATCAAGGAGGGTTTGAGGCCTATATTTTTCTGACCACATCAAGATGTATCACTTTGGAAGATTTGCTGTTAGAGCGGACCAGATATTCGCTTTTTGTAATTGATTATACCAAAATTGATTATAATGCTCGACTGTAAGAAAGAGAAATTCTAAAAATTCTTTGTATGAAAATTTATCAGGTAATAATTCAAGTGCTAAACGTGCATCACTAAGATAGAGATTACTTTTTTGCAATGTTAAATCAAATCCCTTTTTTACATCATTTGCAAGGAGAGAATAATAAAGCGGCCATGAAGGAACTTTGACAAATTTATTTTTAATAGTATCTTCAATCTCATTTCCACATCCAACACATTCAGCTGCACGAGCCATTCCTAGATAGAATATTTCTCCAAGAGGTCGTTTCGCAAGTGCCATGTTTCTTCCAGCTGTTCCCATAACTGCTCGATATTTTTTGTAACATTGGTTCATCTCCTCTTCTGTGATGGAAAGGGGTTTTGTTTTTAATTTAGTATCTATATACTGACCTAATCTTGCATCCTTAAAGCCATCTTCAAATTCTTTTAAGACCTCCTCGCCTCCTTTTGAAATCTTGTCTCGAGCAAGTTTCAAAATGTAAGGATTCATTAACTTATAGTCATCAAGATAATCCAGATCCTCATCTTTATCGACTATTCTATCCATAGGTTCACTAAGATCAATTGCAATGATATGACCATCAACCAGGTTTTGTCGCATTTGAGGATCATGATTTTGTAAAAAATCAGCGGCTGCGTCATAGAGTGCATTAAAAACAGGAAAGGTCATTTTTACAAAATTAGAGTTTAATATTCTTAAGACTCGATCTTTTAGAATCTCACGATTCTCAAGTTTAGATTTAATATCAGCAATTTGTGACTCTTGTAAAATAATTTCTGAAGTACCAATTTCTTCTGCAAATTTTTGTTGAGTAGTATTTGGTGAAAAATCTGATTTGATTTCTCTTAGTAAATCATCTGTAAATCGTTGTGCAAAATTTGGAAATTCATGTTCAGCTTCTTCTTTATATTTATTGAAAAGTTTGAATCCTTTAGATTTAAACAATCCTTGTTTTATGATTTGTTTTCCTGGGCTAGTTGACATTAATGCTTCTTTACTAACAACTGATAGATCCTTGCCACTCACACACGCACAACTCCATTCTAGTTATTTATGCTTTCAAGTAATTTTTGATTCCTTCACTTAAATTACGAAAAAATTGAAATTGGGTATGGAAGTAATTGATGTCCTCAAGGAAGCGTCAAAAAGAATATTTGATAAAGTAAATGGGTTAGCAGGAACAAGTGAAGCTGGAGGAGATTATGGTAGAGGCGCTGGTGGAGATATTTCAAGAAAGATAGATATTGTTGCAGAAAAAGCGGTATTAGATTATCTTAAGGAAATTAGTTTTGAGTGTGTTGTTCTGGGGGAGGAATGTGGTCGTGTTGAACTATCAGATAATCCTAAAGGGTATGTAATTATGGATGCAATTGACGGTTCTGCAAATGCAGTTAGGGGCATATCCTTTTTTTGTTCATCTTTGGCATTTGCTAAAGAAGAAAAAATTAGCTCAATTACTGACGGGATTGTAACTGATCTTTCCTCGGGTGACATGTATTGGGCGTCAAAAGGTAAAGGATCTTTTTTGAATGATAAAAAAATTCATGTACAAGAAAGTGAACCCATTTACAGGATTGTTGGAATTAATCTTTCAGGAGCTACACCTGAGCAAGTAAAACGATTACAACCAATTCTGAAAAGTCATAATCATACAAGACATTTTGGTGCAAATGCACTTGAAATGGCCCTATTTGCTAGAGGACTAATCGATGTTTTTATTGATATTAGGGAAAAAATTAGAGTTCAAGATATTGCAGCTGGTTATTTGTTAATAAAAGAAGCTGGGGGTTTAGTTTTGGATACAGAATTACAACCGTTAGATGCAGATCTTAGTTATAAAACAAGATTATCATTTATTGCAGCAGCTAATAAAAAAATTCTAGATGATGTATTTGTTCAAAATAAATAATAATGGCGCCCTTGGCGGGATTTGAACACGCGTCTCAGCCGTGACAGGGCCGAATTCTAGACCGGGCTATACTACAAGGGCGCAATTTATCAAAATAAAACTGCCAGTTTAAACTTTCCTTCAAAACAAAAAGTGCTGTAAAAGACTAAATTATACGCCTCGGCAAGTTGGCAAGGGGTCTGTGGCGCAGCCAGGTAGCGCACCGGACTTTTAATCCGGTTGTCGTGGGTCCAAATCCCACCAGACCCGCTTTACTTTATTAATTCTTTAACTTTTTTTGAAAGATTTTCTAATGCAATTTTGACATGTTTGTCTCGTTTAGTAACACCTTCTCTGTATGCATTAATCTTTTTCATTCGATTCTCAATCATTCGTTTTTGTTCTGAAAATCCTGATGAGCCTTGAGAAATTCTATTCTGAAGAGACGAATTTATCGTAGTAGATCTTATTATCTCTATAAGAAATTTTGAATCAACATTAGTTCCTTTAATTGCGTTTTTTACATCAAATGATGTAAGTTTTGATAATGGTTTTTTTGAACTGCTGGCATTTTGAACTAGCTGCCCAATAATTTTGTGAGAGGTTCTAAAGGGGATTCCTTTTTGAACTAGTTTTTCTGCCAAGTCTAATGCAATTAGATATCCATTTTCTGTAGCCTTTTTCATTTGTTCTTTGTTTACAGTTAAGGTCATGAGCATTGGTTTTATGATTAAAAGCGCACTAATAGAAATTTTAGAGGCTGACCAAATGGAGGATTTGATTTGTTGCAAATCTCGATTATATCCTGAAGGTAGCCCCTTTACTGTAGATAGGATTGATGTAAGATAACCAATCACTTGAGCTGTTTTACCCCTAGTAAGTTCGAGTATATCGGGATTTTTCTTTTGTGGCATGACACTTGAAGGAGAAGTAAACTCATCTGAAAGCTCAATAAATGAGAATTCTGAAGTAGACCATATTGCAAAATCTTCAGAAATCCTACTCAAATTTGTCATTAGAATTGCTACTGCAGCTACATACTCTGCTGCAAAATCCCTTGTACTAGTTGCATCAATTGAGTTTTCAATTATGCCACTAAACCCAAGCATTCTTGCAGTGCTTTGCCTATCAATTGGAATACTGGTACCGCCAATAGGCCCAGCTCCTAACGGATTCTCATTTATCCTACCATAGGTTGCATACAATCGGTCAAGGTCCCTGAATAAAGAATCTGCATAAGCCAAAAGATAATGAGAAAATACACCAGCTTGAGCTTGTTGTAAATGAGTATAAAGAGGCATTACAGTTTTTTGATGGGATTGAGCTAAAGAAACAAGTGCTTCGATTGTATCAAGTAAACATTTGCATAGTATGTTGATGTCATCACGAATTTTCATTCTAATATCAAGTGAGACCTGATCATTTCTTGAACGTGCAGTATGCATCTTTCCTCCACTAGCGAGTCCAGCGATTTTAATAACAAGAGATTCAATTAGTTCATGAATATCCTCAGAATCAGATTTTTTTTCAAATTTTTCTTTTTTTAATTTTTCCAGTGCTGAAAGAATTTTTGTTACTTCGTTTTTAGTAATGATTTTATTTTCGTAAAGCATGATGCAGTGAGCTTGGCTTCCAATAATATCATAAAATGCAATTTCTGCATCATCGGATATTGATGAAACATAATCAAGAGTAATGTCGTCTAAACTTTTATTCATTCTTGAACGATACATCATCATAGGATCAGAATGATTATATATATAGCATAGATGCTTTTGCACCCATGACTCAAGACGTGAAATTGTTGCGAGTAAAAATTTTTGATGAGTTATCTAAAATCGTAGATCCTGAAATTAACACAACTATCACTGACCTTGAATTAGTTGATGAAGTAGATATTAACAACTCAAATGTTAGAGTTGATTTACATCTTACTAGTCCATTCTGTCCGGCTGTGTTTGGTTTTAAGATAGCGCAAGATATTCATGATAAGCTTTTGAAAATTGACGGTATTGATGATGTAAAGGTTAATGTCTCAAACCATTTTATGGCTGAACAAATTAACAATCAAGTAAATAATAGTCCAAATCCCAAAAAACAGAATTAATCACGGAAACCTAACAAATATCCTCTCAGAAGCTGAATACCCATTGCTGGATCTACTCCTTTGGGACACACTTGACTACATGAACCTGCAAAATGACACCGAAATATTCCATGAGAGTCATCGATTATTTTTAGTCGCTCGTCTTTTCCTTTGTCACGACTATCAGCAACATAGCGATAGGCTTGAGCTAATGCTTGAGGTCCAATGAATGAAGAGTCTGTAGCCATTGTAGGACATGCAGAATTACACAAACCACATTTTATGCAGCTTGCAAACTGTATGTATTTTTCTACATCTTCTGGATTTTGCAAAAATTCTTTTGTGCCTGATTTAATTTCGGATTCTTCATTGATTATGTATGGTTTTAGTTTCTTATGAGTTGAAAACATTCTTTCAAAACCCACTGCTAAATCTCTAATAATTGGAAAATTGTTCATTGGTTCAACAGTGACTACATCAGATTTCAAGTCACTAATTTTTGTAAAACAGGCTAAAGAAGGTCTTCCATTAATTTTCATTCCACATGACCCACACGTCGCTTGTCTACATGAATAACGGACACCAACAGAATGATCTAGATGTTTCTTTACTTCTAAGATAGCATCTAGAACTGTTGT
>DATBIP010000041.1:0-3373 GCA_036556885.1 Nitrosopumilaceae archaeon | reverse complement strand
CATACTTGGCTGCTCTTCAACCTCTGATTTTGGTACCTCTGCAGGTGTAGGGTCAACTACTCCAGTTTTAGCTTCCACTTGGCTTTCGGCAATTTCTAATTCGGAATAATATCTGCTACGCTCAATTAATTTTTCAAACTTGTCAGAGCCTGTATAGTGCCATAATGGGTCTTCAATCAGATTTACACAAACTCTTGATTCAATGCTGTGATTGTGGTGCTCAAAGAACTTGTAACCTAATTGGCGATAAAGCCCTTCATTTTCTTGGCACCATTCTATTCCATTAGGAGTAAATGCACCATCTGCATAAAAAACGGTCGCACCATATGCTGGATAATAGCTAAAAAATACTGAAATTATCAAATACATAGCTAGTATTGATTTATTCACTGGCAAAAGTGATGAGGCCTATTACATAAATTTCACCATTAATTATGAAAACCTTTATCACAGTCAAAATATTGTACTAGATATGCAAGTATCAACACTAGCAGAAAAGATTCTCAAATCAAGCAAATCTATTCGATATGTAACAATTGCGTCCTTGAATGGAAAATTGCTTTTCTCTGCACACAGAAAAACTGTCAAAACAACCCTTTCAAAATCAGAGAGCAAACAATCACTAATCATGGCTGCCCGTGCATGGAAGCTGAGAAGATCTTTAGCACAAAAGATAGGCCGATGCAAGTATGTTGTTGCAGAGTATGATAGAGTAAAGCGCATTACACTACCTGCAGGAAAAAACCACATCATCTACATAACAACAGATCCAAAGGCAAATCATTCTGGCATAATTAGCCGAGTTCGCAAATTCCGATAAATAATTAGAATTTTTTTCTAATTTTTTTTATTTTATAATAATTACCGGTAGGTTTGAGGCATGTATGATATTATGTGACACACTTCCAAAAAATATCTCTTTTACGGCACCCCTTCCTCTAGACCCAATAACAATGACATCTATTCCATTTTTTTTCTTGTGGGCAAAATTAACTATATTGTACGATATATCTCCATACAGTATCTTTTCATTAAACAAAATCCCTTTTTGAGCTGCCCTAGTTTTAGCCATATCCATGAATTTTTTTACTTTCTCATAAGAGCCCTTTTCCACACCCATCCCTTTTCCAAACTCAGTTCTAGAGGGAGCATATATCACACAAATCCCAACTATAATGGCCTCGCATTTTCTAGCAAGATAAATTGCCATATCTAATGCTCTAAGTGAGTTTTTAGATCCATCTAGGGGAACAAGAATTTTTTTAATTTTTGTTGATATCATAGAACGATTTTCTTTAACCCGTTAAAAAACATAAACCCATATTTGGGATGAAATTCACAAGTTGATATATCTACTCAAGCAAAATTTATCTATATCAGAAATTTCAGCTGAAAACAAATGAAGGAAAAATTCATTACAATTAATGGAAATAATATTCGCTATTTAGAGTCTGGAAATTCAGAAAAAACAATCGTTCTTGTTCACGGACTAGGAGCCTCCGCTGAAAGATATGAATTTGTGATCCCTGAATTTAGCAAGCATTATCGGGTTATAGTTCCCGATCTCATTGGATTTGGTTATAGCGATAAACCACTTGTTGATTATACTACCGAATTTTTTGCTGATTTTCTGTCGAGTTTTTTGAAAAAATTAAACCTCAAAAAAATAAACATTATCGGCTCATCCCTTGGAGGTCAGATAACTGCAAATTATGTATCAAATCATTCTGACTCAATAGATCACCTGGTTCTTGTATCCCCTTCTGGGATAATGAAAAGCTCCACCCCTGCATTAGATGCCTATGTGATGGCTGCCTTGTATCCAGACCTCGAAGTGGCAAAAAACGCCTTTCAAATGATGGCAGGAGGAACAAGACAAGTTAGTCAAAAAGTAATTGAAGATTTTGTAAAAAGGATGAAGCTGCCTAATGCAAAAATGGCATTCATGTCAACATTGCTGGGTTTAAAAAATGCTGAATTGATAACAAATTCACTCAAAAAAATATCTGTACCAACACTGATTATTTGGGGAGAACATGATCCTGTCATTCCAATACAATATGCTGATGAATTCGTTTCAAGCATTCAGGATTGTAGGTTTTACATGATGGATAATAGCGGCCACACTCCATATGTTGATGATCCAAAGAGGTTTTCTCAATTGGTTCTTGATTTTCTTGAGACATAAAACAACCATACCGTTTAAATACCTCTATATTCCTACCATTACCTATGAGCGGTAATAGTTACCAATACAATCCTGAAGAAATGTTCAAGGAATGGATACAAAAAAGTGGAAAAGCACAAACCGAGTTCATGAAAAATTTTGCTTCAATGATGAATCCCCAAAGCAATCAGTTTGACCCACTAGAAACACTAAAGGACATTTCAAACAAGACAGTAGAGGCACAATCAAATTTTATGCAAAATCTTGGTTCAATGCAGTCAAAAGGCATGAACAAGATGTTTAACCTGGCACAGATGATGCCAAACTTCCTCACATGGGGAGCATACAAAACGTCAGTTGGAAGCAACGGACGAATTTCGATTCCAGAGGCAGAAAGAGAAGCCCTCGGATTAAAGGAAGGCGACTTAGTTCAAGTTGTAATTCT
Organism: Nitrosopumilaceae archaeon; assembly: GCA_036556885.1. Lineage (GTDB taxonomy): Archaea > Thermoproteota > Nitrososphaeria > Nitrososphaerales > Nitrosopumilaceae > CSP1-1. Next base: position 761 of record DATBIP010000041.1, on the reverse strand, counting down.
TCCTATAGAAAAGAAACAAACGAGGAGGTGAAAATAATGAGTAACACAGCACAACCAAAAGATCAGAAAGACATTTTTGGAGTATATCAGCAAACAGTTGACAAATACTTTAACGGCATCAAACAATCAGTACCACGATATCATCAATCAGTAACTAACGTACAGCAAGAGTACCTTGATGCAGTAGAAAACGTAGTCAATTCAGTAATTGAGCTACAAAAAGACTATGCAACAAAAGCAGGCATCACAACCAATATTCCTTCTGCAGCACTAAAAGTAATTCGTGATGCAACTGAAGAAGTTGTCAAAGCCTATGATGTACAAAACAAAATTACACTAGCAGCTATTGATTCAGCCCAGCAAAACATCAAAACATTCAACGAGAATGCAAAAGCATTTGCTGATTTGAACAAAAACGTAGTACAATCTTGGATTAGCACCTTCGCACCAAAAAGCAACTAGGTATAAAATTCAAGACTAAAATCAAAAGAGAATTTTTCTCTTTTTTCTATTTTTAAAAAAATTAAGAATGTTCCTTTAACCATTGCCCCAATTCTGGAAGGACCTTTGTTTGGGATAATGAGCTTGCAATCATTCCTACATGACCCGTAGGATAGACTCTCAAGGTTTTGTCTTCACTTCCAACAGCGTAATGCAGAGGCATGCTGCATTCAGGTGACACCAAATGATCCCCTACAGCAACCTGAGTAAAAATTGGCATTTTGATATTATCAAGCGAAATATGTTTTCCGCCAACATAC
>DATBIP010000040.1:0-9294 GCA_036556885.1 Nitrosopumilaceae archaeon | reverse complement strand
CATTATTCCAGAATGATGGCATTAAACAATTTTCTTTCAGAATATATCAAAGACGAAATTGAAATCCATTATTCAAGTAAATCAGAAATTTATCAAAGACTACTTGATAAATTTCCAACAAAACGTGACTTTATTCATGAGATATTGATGCCAACTCCAATTGATGGAAAAATGGGGCCTAGCGTATTGTTATCAATGCTAAATCTTGTATTGCCTGTATCAAAAAATCCCCCCTTACTAAAACAGATTTCAGATTACCTAAAATCAGAAAGAAAACTATACGACAAAGAAAAGTTTGATCTTGTGATAAATGATGGAGATATGGGTTCAAATATAATTGCTAAAAACCGTGGAATATCTAGTCTTTTTATTACAAATCAATTCCGTCCAAAACTTTGGAAATCCAGATTCTATTTTTATCCATCATTAGTTTTTGTATCAAGACAAATTGCTAAAGCAACAAGAATTATTGTTGCAGATTCTCCTCCACCTTATACAATCTGTGAATACAATCTGAATTTTCCTGAAAAAATTAAAGAAAAAGTAACATATGTTGGACATTTTGCTAGTAACCGAGCAATTGAATCAAAATCCAGAACAGATCTCGAGAAATTAATCGAAAACGAGAAATTTGGATATTGGATGCGAACTGGAAATCAGTCTACTAATGATATAACAGGGAAAAAATTTGAAGAGATTTTTCATGACGAACAAATGAAAGATAATAAAAGAATAATTTCTCATGCAAAAAATGATCCATCAATTAATAAAGTAACAGGAAAGGATGGAAGAGTATATCATATTTCAGACGCATTAGAGAGGAAAATTGATTGGATTCAAATTGATATTGGGTTTTTAAGTGAAGCTGAAAAACAAACGGTTTTAAAATTTTCTAATTATGTAGTAGCAAATGGTTCCCATACTGTAATGGGTGAGATTCTAGGAATTAATTCAAAACCAGTTATTGGAATTCCTGTATATGATGAACATACCAACAACTTAAGATGGGCTGAAGAAAAAAACTTGGGAGTTATGGCTAAAAACAAAAAGCAGGTAATTAAGGCAATTAGTACAATATTAAATAATTATAATAGATTTCAGGAACAACTTGATATTTTTTCTAAAAATTTTGTTATAAATGGAGCAGAAAAAACTGCAAAGATTGCAAGCGATATGCTTGACAAGAAGACATAATAATATTTTCTTAGAATAGATAATGATCTGGTACGCGGTATGTTCGATGGGCGAACTGACCGAAAGGGATGACGATATAATCCGCGTACCAGAAACACTCTAAAAGTAATTTTCAAGGCGATCCTGTGTAAACTGTGGCAACGCTTTTATTGAAAATTTTGGGAGAGAAATTATTGCCTGATTGTCCAGAATGTATTGCAAGAAAAAAGAAAGCCATATTAGCAAAACAAGCAGCCTCAGGAGAAACTGAAATTCCTATAGAAAGTGAAATGCCAGTAGAGGGCGAATTTCCAATGAAATTTGATATTTCGACAAAACACTTTATCTGTAAAAAATGTGGACTATATGCAACAAGAGAACAAATTAGTGATATCAGAGATAGATTAAACAGAAAGGAATCCACTCGCGAAGATAGACAATACGATTACTTAGACTGGTGGCAAAAGAGTAAGAAAGACAAACTACAAAGATAGAAAGTTGAGATATATGGTAAAAAAGAAAGAAGATGATATACCAGAATGGGTTACTAACGAGATTCAAAACGCTAAATTTGATAAACCGAAAGAGGAGACTAAAACAGGATACATTCTTGAAATTTATGAGAAAGATGGAAAAGCAGATGCACAGCTTTACGAACCAGTAGAAGATGGCAGGCATATTGTCACATTAGATCTTCCAAAAAATATCAAGCCTGCAGATTTAGAACGTGGTGTGGTATACGAATTTACTATTGAATCACTAAAGGCGCCATTAAGCAAAAAAGTTGTAGAGTATTTAAAAAATGAAAAAGAAATAGACATGGATGCAATTTATCAATTTAATCTAAAAAAAATGGAGCTACTCGATATTGGTTCAGAGCAACCATCTGAAGAGATAGAAGAATAATTTCTATTTTGATTTTTCTTTTGATTCTAATTGTTTTTTAAATGCTGAACCTATGATTGGATTAATTAGATAAGGAAAAGTATGTTTTGCCCAAATAGCACCACGGATAAATGATGGAACTATTATTTCAAGTCTAGAAGAGTTGGCTGCTTTTAATATTGCTTTAGCAACTGTGTTAGCACTCAGAGCTGTTTGAGAATATTTTACCATTGATGCAAACGAAGGATTATCAAAAAAATTTGTCTTAACCATAATTGGACTTACTACAGTAATGCCAACCCCGGTACCTTTGAGCTCGTGTTGGAGGCTTTCAGAAAAGCCAAGCATTGCAAATTTTGATGCGCAATATGAAGCAATTCCTGGCAGACCAAAACTGCCTGCAACTGATGCAACATTAACTATATGACCAGATTTTTGCTCAAGCATTTTTTTAAGAAAATTTTTAATACAATAAACCATTCCGAAATAATTTGTTAGCATTTGGGATTCAATTTGTTCAATATCTAGGTCTGAAACCTTTCCATAAATTGCAAAACCTGCATTATTTACGAGGATATCTATTTTACTAAACCTTTCAAGAACCTTATCACTCATTTCTTTTACATCTGATTTGTTTGATACATCACAAGCACAGACTAATGTTGAAACATTATATTCTGAAAGTTTTTTTTCTACTTCAAGTAATTTTTCTTTTCTTCTTCCAACTAAGACAATATTAGCACCATTTTTAGCAAATTGAATTGCAGTAGCTTCTCCAATACCGCTTGATGCTCCAGTAATAACTATAACTTTATTTGTGAATTTCACGCTTCGATGAACTTGTATTAAAGATAAAGCAGTTTCTATGAGATACTAGATTTGGTATATTTACTCAATGCTAACTTCACTAACAAAAACCATGTAATTGCTATAGGTACATAGTAAGTTGCAATTCTCCAACCTATTACAGCAGACCATTCTTTACTGTCTACAGGAATTTCAAAATTGAATGGATCTAGATTATTTAGATAAGCTACAATACCAAATTCGGCTAAACCAGAGCCTCCTACTGTTATTGGTAAATTACCAATTGCATTTGCACCCATTACAGCCATTAAGGAATCAAAAAAATCAATTACAAAACCTGTTCCATTTGCAATGATCATAAATGATAGTCCATAAAAAAGCCAGGAAATAATAGAAAGTATAAAACCATTAGTAAATACTCTCTTTGATTCTTTTGTTCTAAAATTCTTTCTGCTCATTAAACAAATTTCATGCATCCATTGATTTGTTTGGTTAACAAAGTGTTCTCCTTTATCTTTGCCAAATTTTTTTACAAGGCTAGAAATTCCTAGTGGTACTTGGAAAGTTTTTTTTGACGAAAGGAAAAACAGAATTGTCCAGAGAGTAGTAACAAAGATACTTGTGGAGAGAATAATGGCAGCTACAACAACAGCACCATTCATTAGAGCAATGATTCCTGCTATAATTGATAATAATCCTCCAGCAAGTACCTCAGTAACAATATCCAGAATTGCAACCCAAGAGGATTTTGATGTAGAAATTCCTTTTTTGTGCAACCAGTATATTATTAGGAATTCTGCACCAACAAACATTGGTGTTGTAAATTTTATGAATTCACTTCCCATTCTTACTCCGGTTAATTTTGAAACGCTATCTACAGGACCAAGATACTTTCTTACAATATATGCAAATTTTACACCTTGAAGAACAAGTTTTACCATTATCGAACCTACGGCGGCTAAAAATGGTAAGATTCCTATTGCAAAGATATCTTCTGGTTTTATCTCAAAATGAATAGCGATGATGAGAATAGGGATTGTGCTGGCAAGAATAGCTATAATTCGCCAATTCATTCTCGATGATTTTCTCATGGATTCAAATATAAGCGAATCAAAAAAATTAAACAGAAAAAATTGAAGATTATTTTTGTAACGGGTACTGCGGGGGCTGGAAAATCTCTTCTAGTATCTAAAATTTATGAATATTATATAAGAAATGGGGCTTTTGCTTCAATATTCAATCTAGACCCAGGAGTAGAGAATCTGCCATATTCTTGTGATATTGATGTTAGGGATCATGTGGATATTGTTTCAATAATGCAACAATATGATCTTGGTCCAAACGGAGCTATGATAATGGCAAATGATCTTATCGCATCAAAAATTGATCTTCTTCAGGAGGAGATTGACAAAGTTAATCCTGATTATTTGATAGTTGATACCCCAGGTCAGATTGAATTGTTTGCATATAGAACAAGTGGTCCATTTTTTGTACAAAATTTAACCGCCGAAGAGAAAGTCAACATTTTTCTGTATGACGGTTCATTGATCACTACTCCGATAAATTTTGTTTCAATTGCACTTTTATCTACTTCAATTAAATTGCGGCTAAACGTTTCAACAATCAACGTTATTTCAAAAACAGATCTCATTGGTGAAAAATTAAAAGAGATCCTTCAATGGTCCACAAATCTCAAAGCACTTGAGTCAGCTATTTCAAAAGAAGCTGATGGTGAAACCTACGCCCTTACTACTAATATCTTGAGGGCTCTCAATATGGGCGGATTTGCACAAGGATTAATTCCTATATCAAATGTTACGGGGGAAGGAATGGTTAATTTACAAAGTGCATTAAGCAGAGTCATTAACTTAGGTGAGGAAGTAGAAGATTAATGGCAAAAAGTGTAACAGTAAGGGCTCCGTCATCCACAGCTAATTTAGGTCCAGGCTTTGATGTCTTTGGACTAGCTTTAGATGCATTTTATGATCAAGTTAAAATCACAAAAATTGGAAAAGAAGGCATTAAGATAGTAACATCTGATTTAATTCCGATTAATCCTCAGAGGAATACAGCTGGACTTGTAGCAAAAAATATGATAACGAAATTTAAAATTAAAGATGGAGTAGAGATTAGAATCAAAAAAGGGGTTCCTCCTGGATTTGGAATGGGTAGTAGTGCTGCCTCTGCTGCTGCAACAGCAGTAGCAATAAACCGATTATTCAAGCTAAATCTTGAACCTAATTCGCTTGTTGAATTTGCTGGGATGGGTGAAAAAGCAAGTGCTGGTACAGTACATTATGATAATGTTGCAGCATCAGTAATGGGAGGATTTGTTATAGTAAGGACAGATCCGCTTAGAGTAATTAAGATTGATCCTCCAGAAGATCTAGTAGTATGTGTTGCTATTCCCAAACTTTCAATTCCAGTAAAAAAAACCAAGGTAGCAAGAAGTGTTGTTCCGTCAAAGATCAATATTACAGATAGTATTTTTAATTTAGCTAACGCAGCAGCAATTGTAGTAGGATTTATGAAAAAAGATTCGACACTCATTGGTAAATCTGTAGTTGATGTTATAGTAGAACCTGCTAGGCAACATATGATTCCTGGATTTAGTAGTGTGAAAAAAAATGCTCTTAATGCAGGAGCTTTAGGTGTTACTATTAGTGGAGCTGGACCTTCCGTTATTGCATTTACTACTAGATCATCAAATATTAAAAAAATCTCTTCAGCAATGGTAAAAGGTTTTGCAGCTGCAAAAAAGAAATGTGATGTTGTAATATGCAGACCTAGTAAGGGAGCAGTTATAATCAAAAATTAATTTATACTAACATTGATGGTGGAAATCTTTTGAAAAAGGCTGTGGTAGTTTTTAGTGGTGGTATTGATTCTGTCTGTATGTGTACATATCTAAAATCAAAATATGATCTTTATGGAATTTCTTTTTCATATGGTCAAAGGGCAGATAAGGAAATAAAAATAGCAAAAACGTTTGCAAAAATTATTGGTTTTAAAGAGTATAAAATTTTAGATATTAGTTTTATGAAAAATTTATACGGAGAAACAAATGTTCTAACTAGTTCAAAAGAAAAGATTCCTCGTATGTTTGATTATTCAATAGTAGTTCCTATTAGAAATGCAATCTTTTTAACAATAGCAACTGCATGGGCATTCACACTTAATGCATCCCTAGTTGCTTATGGTGCACATAAAGATGATAAAAATTATCCTGATTGTAGACCTAGTTTTTCAAAGAAAATAGAAAGTGCCCTTAATGATGCAGAATTGGATGGGATAAAATTTGGAATTCGAAAAAAAATTTCAATATGGTCGCCTTTTAGAGAAGGATTCGATAAAAGTCAATTACTTGAAAATGGTTTCAAGGTATTGGGAAATAAAATATTCAGAGCTTGGAGTTGTTATGAGAACAAAAAGATTCATTGTGGAACTTGTGAATCATGCAATAATCGTAAAACTGCATTTATCAAAGCGGGTATTCTGGATAAAACACAATACTTGCATTAATTTTGTAATTTATTAAGATAGTAAATTTATTGTTGACCTTTTAAGATTGGTTTTTTTAGAATAAAACCTCTGATAATAATGTACCAACCTCCAAAGATTGCAGTTAGAATTCCAATGAAGACCCAATTTTGTGTGGTTTCTTGAATATCCTTAATGGCTCCTGTGATTTCCCTAGAAAGTAATGCTGAGACAGCAAGTACGATAGCGAACTCAATTACAAACCATACCCAATGAGGAATAGATTCTCCAGGAATGTGAATATTATCGTGAGTTACCACAGTTTTGATTTTCTAAGGTGATTATTTATCTTTTCAGGAGAACTTGGAAATAAAATCTGAGGATGATTTTCCAATCATCTCTATGATTTCTTGTCGTTCTTCTTTCTTTTCGTATATCCCTCTAAAAGCTGCGGATGTCATTATGGCATCATTTCGTACTCCTCTCATTTTCATGCATAGATGTTCAGCTTCTGCCATAACAATAACGCCTTTTACCCCTTGTGCATAAAGTTCATCAGCAATATTCTTTGTTAAACGTTCCTGAATTTGGAGTCTTTTTGAGAATTTTTCTACAAGTCGGATTAATTTAGAAATTCCAAAAACTCTGTTATTTGGCAAATAAGCTATGTGAATTTTCCCAAAAAAAGGTAACATATGGTGTTCACACATTGAATAAAACTGGATATCCTTTGCTATTACAACATCTGAATCTTCTGAAAACTGAATTGAGAGTTGGGAATCAGTGTCATATCCTGCAAAAATTTCTTTATACATTTCAGCAATTCTTTCTGGAGTTTCTCGCAATCCTTCTCTTGTAGGATCTTCGCCTAATTCTATGATTAATTCTCTAACTAGTTTTTTTATTCTCTCTTTATCCATCTATACAAAAGAAGAAATCGTGCTTATATTTGAAAGTTTTACCTTAATTTTGATATTAACACTAGTTTATGGAGCTCCAATGAATTTATGAAGCTGAGGAACTACTCGAACCTCGTTATAAAAAGGGAATACAAGATCATAAAATTTCAAGAGTTTTTCTAGACTAGGTTCTGAAATCCCATATGTGGGTTGAATGATAAATCCTGCAAGGTCATCCTTAGAAATTTTATTAAAGATTTTTTCAACGAGGTCTTTGAGTTCTTCTAATTGAGTTTTCGAACTAACTACGATTTTAATATATGTCAACTTTTTTGATTTTACTGAAGCCTTGAGACATTCTAAAGCATTTTCACTTAATTTTGCATAGTGTTTTGAATCAACGAATTTAGCATCTGAAGTCTTAAATTCAATTTTAATATAATCAATAAATGGAAGAAGATGAGAAAATTTTTCTGAATCATAACATGATGATTCTAGGTATGTAGAAATGTTCTTAGATTTCACATGTTTTGCCATTTCCAAAACACTCTCATATTGAACAAGAGGTTCTCCGCCTGTAAAGTTGACCTTGTATGTGTTCTTTTCTAACTTTACATCTATCAAATTACATGCGTCTTTAATAGAATATTCTATCCCAGAATCCATTGGAAGTGCATCTAGGGTATCACAGTAAAAGCAAGTGAATGGACAGCCAGCTAATCTTACAAAAAGCGTTTTTGTTCCGTATAGAATCCCCTCACCTTCTATTGATGTGAATATTTCAAATAATCTGACTTTCAAGTGGACGTTCTAATCAAGATTGTTATTTATTCGATGATATTTGATTGTAATAATTATAAAATGATTCATTGTAAAACAGGTTCTTTGGTATAAAATAGTCCTGCAATAAAAAATATCACACCTAAGATGCCAATAAGACTTCCAACAAATTCTATGGTTTCTCCTAATTCCAATTCAGCAGGAGCCCATAAGAATGCAATTAAGGCTCCTACAATTATCATTGGGATTCCAACTCCCACAGTAATTTGTTTTGAAACCATGTACATGGCTTCATCTTGAAAATGTATATGAAGTTATTGTTGATTTATTGAATTGTATTTTGAATTCTCTTGATAATCTCTTCTATACTCATGATAGTTTCTAAAGATTCATCAGGAAAATTATCCACTTGATTTTTAGCATTTTCTAATAATGAGAATGCGTTATTTAGCCATCGTTTTGCAGCGGCATTTTCTTCAACTTTGTCGACCATATTATTTAGAACAACTTCTATTCTCTCAATTTTGATCTTGATTCTCTCTGTTTTTGAATCAGAAAGCGATGAGGATGTATTTGCTTCGCTTGAAACTTCCTCTTGACGGTTTATGGAATTTTCAATTTCATTAAGGAGATTATTGAGAGAATTAAGGATTCTGATTGCTTCATTGAGATTTCCTTCAGATACAAGAACCTTTAGTTTAGAGAGTGTTTCTTTTGCATTTTCTAATTCTGGTACAGTATCCTTAGAATTTGAGAGTAGAACTATTTTTTCTTCAATCTGGGTAATTCTAGATTCAATTCGCTGTATTTTTGTATCCTCAAAATCTTGCTTAACTGCAATTATACGTTTAAGCTCATTGATTATTTGTGCAACATCAGAGGCATCAGAAGCCGAATTCAAAAGTTCTCTGGCTTCAACTAGTCTAGCAAGGGTTTCTTCTGATACCCCCATCTCTTTTGCTTCAGTAATGAGCGTATCTAAATCTTCAAGATATTTTTCAGCTAAGGTTTTTGCACGATCGGTTGTATATTGTCTAGTTTTTTCTCTAAGCATCTGATTAAGTTCATTAATTGAAAGTTTTACCTCCTCAATTGTAGAATTCGCTGCTTCAGGATTTCCTCCTTGGAGTTCATTTCTTGCCCTATTGATTAATTCATAGGTATGACTAAAATCAATTTCAAATCCATTTTTGTCAGAGATTCCTTGTAGTTGAACAATATATCTTTCAAATCTATCAAGTTCGTTTGAGATTCTTGATGTTTCTGGTTG
>DATBIP010000039.1:0-6138 GCA_036556885.1 Nitrosopumilaceae archaeon | reverse complement strand
GAATCAAACTAGGCATTAAGATCGGTAAATGGTCATGCCAAGATAATTTAAATCATAAGTAGATTTATTTTCGATACAAAACCAGATACAATATTGTCAATATTACCAATAGATGGCGGTCGTTATGGAACAAAAGAGATGCTAGCCATTTTCAGGGATCAAAATAAAATCAATCATCAGTTAGAAATTGAGGCAGCTGTTGCGGTATCACAAAGTGAAATTGGAATGATTCCAAAAAACATTGGTAAGGAAATAGAACGTGCTGCTAAATCAGGTAAGATTACTGTAAATCGAATAAAACAACTTGAAGCAAAAAGTGATCATGATACTGCAGCCCTTGTTGAGGCATTAAGTGAGAAATGTAAACCAGCAGCTAGACCTTGGGTTCATTATGGGTTAACAAGTAATGATCTTGTTGATACGAGTAATTCTATGCAAATGAAGGATGCTCTTGCAATAATACAACCAAAGGTTGGAAAACTCGCAATACTTTTAGCTAAAAATTCTGTCAAATACAAGGATGTTCCTGCAGTTGGTCGTACTCATGGACAACATGCAAGTATTATTTCATTTGGTTTAAAATTTGCAAACTGGGCTTCTGAAATGGCAATACACATTGAAAGAATTGAGGAAATTAAAAAAAGAGTTTTGATCTGTAAAACTCTAGGAGTAGTTGGGACTGGTTCCTTAATGGGATCACAAGCACTTGAAGTTCAAAAAAGAGTATCAAAAAGACTGGGGTTGATGCCAGCTGAGGTTACTACGCAAATAATTCCAAGAGAAAGGTATGCAGAGTATGTTTTCCAGTTGGCACTTTTAGGTTCCACACTTGAAAAAATGGCAGTTGAAATTCGTAATCTACAAAGAACAGAAATTGGAGAAGTTTCAGAATATTTCAAAAAAGGTCAGATGGGGAGTAGTGCAGTACCTGTAAAAAGAAATCCTACTAAAAGTGAACGTATTACATCTCTTTCAAAATTACTACGTAGTCAGGTACAAATTGCATTTGAAAATATTCCACATTGGCATGAGCGGGATTTATCTAATTCTGCAAACGAGAGATTCATTCTTCCAATGTGCTCTATTTTGTTAGATGAGATGCTTGAAACAATGATAAATGTTATTCAAAATCTTCAAATCGACGTTAACAAAATCAAGAAAAATCTTTACTTTACAAAAGGTCAAATCTTTGCTGAATTTCTTTTAAAAGGCCTCATCAAAAAAGGCATCCCAAGATTCAAGGCATATAGAGATGTACAAAGAGTTGCGTTTGATGCTCATAAGAAAGGAATTGAATACATCGACGCAGTAAGAAAAGATCCAGCGATATATTCACATTTATCTGAAAAAGAAATTAAAACAATATTTACACCAGAAAATCATCTAGGAGCTTCATCAACAATAATTAATAATGTTTCAAGATCAGTTCAAAAAATGTGTAAAAAGTTCATCTAGATTTGATTAATGCTTTGTGAATTAAAGAACCATATTGGACAGCTTTTTTTCTCTGATTAACCGCAATTATAGGAATACCTACATTTTCTCCTATCTTTCTGATAATGTGTTTTCTCATTAAATCTTCTGAATCGTGAATTTTATAATTAAGAGGAATTTTTTTTGCAAATTTAATAAAATCTGGAGATAAAAAAGGTTGAAGGATTTTCACTCCCAATTCAGCACATGTTGCATTAATAGCCTTCATCATCTTCAATTCATTATCAATTTTTGAATCCATTAATTCTAGAATTACTTTTTCACCTTGTTTGAAGGCATCTCGATATGCATTGTATCCACAAAATAATTCATCTATTCCATTTGCTGTTAATACAGTGTTTATGTTAAGATCTTTAGCTAGCTTTGAAACATAATAGAATGCAATACAGTTTTCAATCCATGATAGATTATCAGTGTTTATTTTATCTTTGATTTTTAATGAAATTTCGGAGAATGTTTTTGTCTCAATTTCTAGAATTTTATGAGGTAATTTCATTTTTTCGTTTACTTTTTTTGAAAACAAAATATCATGAGAGTCTGGAAATCCTATAGTAAGAAGAGTTACTTGGTAACCAAGATCATTGCATATTTTTGCCAAAAGTGTACTGTCTACACCTCCAGAAAATGCAATCCCTATTTTCTTCTCTAATGCAATTTCTTTTATCGCATCTTGCAATTCAGCTAAAAGTTCGGATTCAAAGTTCAATTAATACAATGTGTGTAAGGGGATACAAAGTGCTTGCGGTTATCTATTAATTAAACAATGATAATAGATGATTAATGGGATTAACGAAACTTTCTCCTGAACAAATTAAAAATAATCTCAAAGATATGCCTGGATGGCAGGTAGTTGATGATAAACTACACAAAGAATTTCATTTCGATGACTTCAATCAAGCCTTTGGTTTTATGACAAGGGCTGCAATGCATATTGAAAAGCTGAATCATCATCCTGAATGGTTTAATGTTTACAATAAATTAATCGTGGATTTGACTACTCATGACGCAGGTGGAATTACTGAAAATGATATTAAACTTGCAAAAATTCTCAATTTATTACTTTAATGAAGATCACATTTTATATACAGAATAAAGTCAGTTTTTGCAAATGACGACCTCTCCTACAATTTTGGATTCGGATTTTAGATACATAGACAAGAATGGTATCTTAATGCAATCAAGAACAGAGCTTTCTATAGCACAAATGCTTTCATTTTTAGGTCAAGAATACGAATATGATTATCAGGTTACCATTAATGGAAAAACCTTTCAAATTGATTTTAAAACAAAAAATGGATTAATTGAAGTAATAGATAGTGACGAAGATTTGGAAAAATATAAACAAATCAAAAAGTTAGCACCTGATACTAAAATTATAGCAGTTGGTCAACCAAAGTATGCAGCACAAATAAAGGAACTTAAAGAAATTGTTTTTTATGATAAAGAACCGCAAACAGGTTCAATATTCATGGAAGATCCTTCGTTTGCTTTTGACTATGCACATATTTTACCACTTGTAGAAAAGTGTTCCATTCTTCATGGTCATACATCATCTGTAATGGTTGAATTAGTAGGACAGATGAAGAATAACTTGCTAGTTGATTTTGGTGAAGCAAAAAAAATTATCAAGGAAGCAATTACAATTCTTGATCATAAATTCTTCATTAACACAAAATACTTAAAAAAAGAAGATGCGTCTCATTTTCACATTTCCTTTGATGGACCAAAAGGAAAGTTTGAATTGCAAGTACCAAAAGACACGACCTATTTATTAAAAGGAGAAGCAACGGTTGAGAATTTATCGACTGAAATAATTAAAATCCTTGTTCCAAAATTACCTAAAAACATAGAGGCAATTGGAGTTTACATATACGAAGGATACAACAAAGGGGCTCATATCATATCACAATTAGCAAAATCATAGGAAATGGAACCGAAAATACAAGAGACATCTTGGAATCCTGAATTAGAATTACAAATAATAAAAAAGTGGGAAGATTCTCATCTCTATGATTTTTCCCCACAAGAGAAAAATTTTACAATTGATACTCCTCCGCCTTATCCTTCTGGACGACCTTGGCATATTGGTGCCGCGGCTCATTATTCACAGATTGATATGATAGCACGTACAGCAAGAATGTCTGGTAAAAATGTCTATTTTCCTATTGGAATTGATAGAAATGGACTACCAGTTGAGCTTTACACTGAGAAAAAAAATGGTATACGAATGAGAGAAACAGAACGTGGAAAATTTTTGGAACTTTGTAGAGAGGCTCTTGATGATTTAGAAGCAGAAATGATTCAAATCATGAAGAGTTTAGGTATTAGTGGAGATTTTTCCAAATATTATAGAACAGATTCAGAAGAATACAGAACTTTAACTCAGACTACTTTTATCAAATTGTGGAAAAGCGGTTTAGTGTATAGGGCAAATAGGCCAAACAATTACGATTGGGTATCTGGTACTACTATTGCTGATGCAGAAATAATTTACGAAGATTTACCTACAAAGCTTGTCTATATGAAATTTCCAATTAAAGGACTACAAAAAACTATCATCATTGCAAGCACTCGACCTGAATTGCTTTGTGCCTGCAAAACAATTATTGTAAATCAAGAAGACGAAAGATATGCAGATCTTATTGGAAAGAAGGTAATAATTCCAATTTTCAATCATGAAGTAGAGATTAAAACACATCATTCTGCACAAAAAGAATTTGGATCTGGTGCAGTAATGGTATGTAGTTATGGAGATCAAAATGATGTTGTTTTATTTAGAGAATTCAAACTAGACGAAGTTGTTGCAATTGGATTAGATGGGAAACTAACAAATGTTGCAAGAGAATATGAAGGTCTAAAACCAAAACAAGCAAGACAAAAAATTATTGAGGACCTGGAAAAAAATGGATTTATAGATAAAATTGAAGATATTACGCACAGGACTCCTGTATCTGAGAGAAGTAAAACTCCAATTGAAATTATTCCAATGGAAGAATTTTATCTAAAACAATTAGATTCGGTTGAGAAAATGAAAAAGCTAAGTTCTCAAATTAAATTCTATCCAGAGATGCATAAGCAAATACTCATGAATTGGCTAGACTCAATAGCAATTGATTGGCCAATATCTAGAAGAAGATACTATGGTACTGAAATTCCTATATGGTATTGTAAGAATTGTTCAGAACCACATGTCCCAGAACCTGGCAAATATTACAAACCATGGAAAGACAAGTGTCCAATAAACAAATGTGCCAAATGTGGAGCTTCTGATTTTGTAGGAGAAGAAAGAACTTTTGACACTTGGATGGATTCAAGTGTTTCACCACTTTTTGTGACAAAATTTGGAAAGGATGAAGATTTTTTCAATAAAACTTATCCAACTACGATTAGACCACAGGCAAAAGATATTGTTCGTACTTGGCTTTACTATACTCTTTTAAGATGTGAGCAATTGACAGGTCAAAAACCGTGGTCTGAGGCGTGGATTATGGGATATGGATTAGATGAAAAGGGTATGAAAATGAGTAAAAGTAAAGGAAATGCTTTGGATCCTCTTCCAATAATTCAAAAATTTGGAGCCGACACATTCAGGTTTTGGAGTGCCAGTGAAATAAATCATGGGCATGATTTTAGATGCTCTGAACAAAAAATAGAATCCACAAAAAAATTTCTAAGTAAATTATGGAATGTTTCTAGATTCTTATCGAGTTTCCCAATTTTGGAAGTTGGAAATCCTACACCTTCTGACGAATGGATTCTATCTGAGCTTGATAGTCTAATTGCAGAATGTGAAAGAGGCTATAATGAATATAATTTCTTCATTCCAGCTGTAGCGATTAGAGAATTTACATGGAATATTTTTGCCGCTCAATATATTGAAATGGTAAAGGCACGTGCTTATGGCTTGGGTTTTTCTGAAGATGAAAAAAATGCAGCGATATTCACACTTCATAAGATATTATCAACAATTCTAAAATTATTGGCTCCTATCATTCCTTTGATTACCGAACATCTTTGGCAGAAAATTTATTCAAGTAATAGTATCCATACCCAAAGACAGGTAAAAAGAGAATCTCATAAAGATCTTCGAAAATACACAGAAGAAATTATAGAATTTAATTCCAAAGTATGGAATGAAAAAAAGAGTAAAGGTCTTTCTCTAAAAGATTCTATAGCAATTTCAATTCCATCTAATCTTGAAATTTTTAAAAAAGATCTAAAAGCAATGCATAATCTAGAGTAATATTATACACTCATTATTCCATTTGTAATTAGATATTGGATGCCTGAAACAAAGTCAGTATCAGTGATCAGGTCATCAGCCCACCAGCCTGCATTATTTTTAATCCATGTTGGTATTTCTTGAGAAGTAGATGAACCTGATTGTGTCGGTGGTATTGTCATGATTCCTTCAGTAATCAAATATTGAATTCCAGAAACAAAATCTGAATCTCCAATTAAGTCATCAGCCCACCAGCCTGCATTATTTTTAACCCAGGAAGGGATTTCAATTTCAGTTTCTGAAATTATGTCAACTAGTCCTTCGTCTAAAATATCTGTTCCAATGATTTCTACTTGTGTGTCACCTTTAAAAAATGGAATGATAATCGTCCGACTATCTGCATCGCTTGTAATTTCAACAGG
>DATBIP010000038.1:0-2804 GCA_036556885.1 Nitrosopumilaceae archaeon | reverse complement strand
CTGCGCTTGAATACATCTCATTTTAAATGCTCAATTTTTGTTTCTTGATTACTTCATTAAGGAAAAACTATCGAAAAAACCTATAAGATAGACAATTTGGAATTCATCTGTGATTACCAAACTAGTTAATGTAAACGGAACTGACTTTAGGGTGACTCTTACAGATCAGGTTATCAATCAAGTAAATAGTTTAAAGTCTCTTTATAGCGCAGCCTATGAGGATCCAGAAAGTTTTGAACAAGTAAGCGCTGAGATTTCTAGCACTATTAATGATATTGCTGACTCTGTGGAACCAAGGGCATCTGATAGTGATCTTGATGGACTAATTCAAGAAATTATGAAGGTGGTGGATGACAAAGCGGCAGAAATTGAAAAGGAAATGAGTGGAAAAGAATCTAAAGTAGAAAAAAAATCCCCTAAGGTTAGTAAGAAAAAATCAAAATCTAAAAAATAATTCTTTTTTGAGTATAATATCAGTATTAAATTAGCAATTTTCCTTATATTCCCATATTGATATAATTTAATCATGAACAGAAGTTGCGAATGTGGTATTTGTGGTCATTATACAGAAAAGGAATGTATTAAAAATGAATGTAAATGCTGTAGCAATTTTCACATAAGATCTGGACCATTATCTAAAAATGATTAGTATTTCGTTTTATGGTTAAAATAGAAAATGTTGATGAACTCAGGAAGATTAAGGAATCAAACTACGGATTTGTAATAATCTGTTTAGAAAATAAATCAATAATTCATGTGTCTAATTGTAAATTACTTTTTGAAAAAGACTTCATTAGAAAAATGAATAGTAAATCATTTTATCATTGGTTTTCAACATATTCATTAGCTGAAAAAGAATTAGGAGAATTAAAATCCTGTAAGTTATGCAATACTTAGTTTGATTTGTTCCTAAAACAGCTACATTTTTTGGATATATGTTTAGAACATCCAATTAATCGATGATCAAGGCAACCACATAGAATACACTGTTTTTTGGCTTTATTCAATTACAAAAAAGATTAAGAAGTACCTATTATAGAGTATATCGTCTCTATTAGTTTTTTTTCATTTAGAGCCTCGATAATAGAATATCTTATATTTTTTAATCGATGAGAATCTTCAGAATACAATTTTGACATAGTTTCAATCTCTCTTTCAAAAGAGTAATTTTCTAAGAAAAAATTTGCGGCAGTTAATAATTTTACGAATTTATCTGAATTATCATCAATAGATTCAAGTTTTTTTCTAGTCACTTTTAACAATCCTGTAATTTTTGCTAATTCTTTTTTAATAATTTCTAGATCTCCAGGATTATCTTTAAGATGTTCAATTATTTTGTAAGAATCCGTTATTTTTATTAAAACTTCATTTAGATAATTATAAAATTCAACCAAACCCAATCATAAATTCAAATATGATAATCTAAAAGTTTGGAATTTTGCTAACAAAAATTGGCAATTTCAATGAAATTCCTAATTAACATATTTTAAATTTAAATTACTATGCACTATCGTATCAGCGTTGCAAGATAATGCATATCTAAAATGTATAGATCCTCAGTGTGGCTTAGAGTATTCTATAACATCTGGAATATTAGAGTGCGAAAAAGGTCACCTACTTGATGTAAAGTATAAAAAAAATCCTTCACGAGCATTAAAAGAGTTATTTTATAGTAGGCGTAATCCACAAGGCAGTATCTTTAATGAAAGTGGAGTTTGGCGCTTTCGAGAACTGTTGAATTTTTGTCAAATTGATACTGGAAATATTGAAGAGTGCTCCCAACATTTAGTATCTTTGGATGGGGCGGAGGGCAGACAATCAAAACCATATCACATGTCAAAGGTTGCAGATTTTGTTGAAATACCTCATGACAATTTACTACTTCAACCAGAAGGCTACAATCCTAGCGGTTCTTTTAAAGATAATGGGATGGCAGCAGCTGTAACTCATGCTAAACTTGTTGGCGCAAAAAAAATTGTTTGCGCATCGACTGGCAATACCTCAGCAGCTGCAGGAATGTATGCTGCTAATGAAAATATTGAATGTGACGTATACATTCCTGCTGGTCAGATTGCACCTGGGAAATTAAGTCAAGCATATCAATTTGGTACACAAATAATTCAAGTTGAGGGAAATTTTGATGACGCATTTGCAAAATCATTAGAGGATGCAAAAAAATATGGGGGTTACACAGTTAATTCGATTAATCCATTTAGAATTGAAGGTCAAAAAACAATTCCCTATCGAGCATTAGAAAATCTTAACTGGGAATCACCTGATTGGATAGTATATCCTGGTGGAGCATTAGGAAATACATCAAGCTGTGGAAAATGCTTAATGGAATTGTATGAATGGGGATGGATAAAAAAAATTCCCCGCATAGCTGTTGTTAATGCAGAAGGAGCAAATACATTATACGATTTGTATAATGGAAAATTTGAAGAAACAAAATTACGATGGAATAAAGGTAAACCCGATATTGAATTAATTAAAAAATATTATGCATATCTTGATAAAAAAGGAATTAGACCAAATACAAAAGCTACTGCAATTCAAATTGGAAGACCTTCAAATATTCTCAAAGGATTAAGAGCATTAGAATTTACAAATGGAGTTGTAACTCAAGTTTCAGATTCTGAAATGCTTGATGGAATGTCAATAGTTGGACTAAATGGTTTTGATTGTGAAATGGCATCAGGTTCAGTCCCAGCTGGAATAAGAAAACTAATCCAAGAGGAAATAATTAAAAAAGATGAGATAGTAATAGGGATTCTAACAGGGCGACAGAAAGATGCTATGTTACC
>DATBIP010000037.1:0-5228 GCA_036556885.1 Nitrosopumilaceae archaeon | reverse complement strand
ATAACTCTTCAGTGGATTGTATTTCAGAATCACAATTCAAGGATTTCAAAAAGTCTGAAAATGTAAACTTGCTAATACTAATTTTTGATAAAGCTTTAGGAAAATCAGTTTTACAGCCAAATAATCTAGATGGAATTTATATACATTCAGGTGACGATAGAACAATTAACCATCTATTAATGATGTGTGACTGCTTAGATTTTGCTTCTGGTTACGAAACAACATTACCTTCCTGGATATTATCTCATGAGCTTTCTCATTTTGTCTTGTCTTACAAAGGATTTTCTAAATCCGATGTTAAAATGAAAGTTCATGAATTACAAGATGGATATGATAAATGTGTAGGAACAAATTTTGGTGATGATAAATGTAATGAATTTAAAATTACACTTAGAGCAGATTCTTCAACTAAGGATTATGTAATGATGGCACCATATGGACCAGCTGTTGGTAATAATTTAATTAATTACATTGCATCTGACACCACTAATTCTGAATTAATTAGTCTTCAACGTGACTTGACAAAAATGTGGATAACAAATACAATTGATGATAAAGCATATGAAAATACTCTCAAGCATTTAGTTAGTCCTGTAGTAAATTCTACATCTGAAGACGCTAAACTTGCTTTGGAATTTCCAAATGGATTTATGATTAGAGAACTTTCAAAACCAACTGAGACTGATTGGAAACAATATCTTGAACCAATTACTGATAATCAAAAATCATTTCAAACTCTTTTAAATTATGTGCCATTTAATTTAAAAGATCCTTTAAGCGAACCTAACATTGAAAAAATGCCAAACTGGTTTAAAACACGCGCCTTATTATGGTCTGAAAAAAGAATCAGCGACAAAGTGTTCTTTGATGGGGTTGAACATTTAGTCCGAATGGGAATCTTAAAGGTAGATTAGAATCAACCAAAAAACCACCTGGCTCTCTTTTATCTAGAAAATATTGTATGATGGGAATCTTCCATCATTGCTTTTTTTATCAATGGGGCTCTATCTTTGAGAATTTTATTAAACTCTTGAATATCTTCAAGACTAGGCGTGCGCTGCATACTTTTGTATGCCTGTAAAAATCCCGAGTAAACAGAACCTGCTATAAAACCAAACGCTGTATCAAGAACCGATTCTATCTCTGGAACATACTCCTCAGCAATTTGTTTGTAAGACTGAGCTTCGCTAATATAATAATCAATTAGACTATCAATAAAATCTCTAGTGCTTTTTGAAATTGCCATTTAATTACATTCCAATGCAGATACTTATAACATTAATTTATTGAGATCTTGCAAAAACTGTAAATTTCTTTAACATAAGATATACCACATGTGGAAAATTGAACGTGACGAAGATTTTTTTCGTATATTTGATACAAAAAAAGACATTGCCGGTTATTTTGAACCTGATTATGGGGATTTGTATCCAAAAGAAAATGAACTTGAGATCATTGAAAAAATGCATAAAAATCATGATAAAATCACAGGTGGATTTTTGATGGTTCCGATGGTAAAGTTTGGCATTTTTGGTAATGACGTTGATATAGATATTGATAGTTTAGAAAAACAAATAGAATCAGCTAAGCAAAGATTAATCCAATGGAAAAACTTTCTCTTAGAAACTAAAAACGAATCCCATGGGATTAGAGTTTCTCATACAGATCAGGATATGCTAAGTATTACATTTCCAATAAAATTTGATTTTCCAGTACCGTTGGAAAAAAATGTTATAATAACAACGATAGAGCCTACTTTGAACCTGTTGCAGAAACAAGGTTTGCTGTAACTTTACTTGAATATCTTGTCAATATCACATATGCAGATACAGATGTTGCAAGAAATATCATAGAACCGATAGGAAACTCAGGGACTGCAGTGTATTCTTCTGACTCTGCTACTACCATATAGTCTACAATAGAGTTTGATTTTGATTTATCAGGAATTGAAACAAAAAAGAAAGATTGATCCTCTACTCCTAAATAGTCTGGTTCCACATGCATTTTAGAAACGGCAGCTACCTTGCCCTCTCTATCATAGAGTGTAGCTACTATGACAATTGTATTTGCAGTAATATCTCCACGATTTGCAACCGTTCCTTTGATTACTAAATTATCAGAATCGTCTCGACCAAAGTCTGTTGAAGTAATATCAATAACTTGATTTTTTGGCTCTGTTATTTTGTAGTTTATTTCAAGTGAATATTCATCTACGTGTTTTGCCTTTTCACCTAGGACAAGTATGTCAAATGGGCCTTTCATTTCAGGCATAATTGTATTTAACATTGCAGGGCTATTTGCTGTATCAATTAAAACTCCCTTTGAAAATAAATTTGCTTTAATTTCAATTTGGTTTATTGGAGCATTGAAATTATTTTCAATTTCTCCAACAATGTGTAAAGCACCATCATCCCCAAAATACTGTTGATCATTTTGGATTGATATATCCGCCCATACATTTGAGAATCCTATGAAAGGAAGAACTAAAAGCAGGAATTTTTTCAATAAACTAAATCCAATTTACATATTAAAAGAAGTTATGGTTGAATTCCTGCCTTTGCTGCATTAAATTTTGCTAAAGCCTCCAATTCATACTCAAATGCTTCTTTTATGAGAGAATCCGATCGAATTTTTGAGCCTATATCACCAGTTTGTACAAAAAGAATTATTTCCTTATCTCCTTCAAGCTGGCTCTGAGTTGATAATTTGAAAAATTCAACAGATGTAGTAAATGCCTCAGGAGGATCTAGAGTATCGTACCTCAAAACCAATTCTTCCATTTTTGAAATATGTTTTTTGGAATATTCTAAAAATTCATCGTTACTAATTTCTTTATCCTCCCACATTAAAAATTCTGATTGAAAATCTGTTTGTATTTTTTTTAGATCTTCTTGAATACTTTGTAGCTCATTTCCAAAAGTAAATCCTTTGATTCTGGTCTGTTCTGCAGTATAATAAAAGGAAATTACGAGTCCAATTATTACAACTCCGACTATTCCTAGTATGATATTATTTCTCTTTTTTTTCTTCAAGACTAATCGATGTAATTTCCCTCAGCATCCGTTTTGAGCTCTATTGTCATAACCGTACCGCTAATAAATGACTCATTTCGAATTGTCCTAACTCTTCCAATTTCTAGATGATGGGGCCATATCTCAACTACTATTGCTCCAACCTTGACATTTTCTGGGGCATCTGTTAGCTGAATATCTTCTTTTTTTATGCCATAGTCTTCTAATTTTTTTAAAGAATGCTCAACTAATGGTTCAGGATTGTTGTGGTTAATTGCCCAAACTGTTCCAGTGTAATCAATTTTTTCCAATTTGTTAAAAATTTCTTTTCTTATATAACAATCATTCGGGATTAATCACATTGAGAGTCATGGTGCTTACTACTCTTGAAAGGCGCCTAATCTTATTACCTACAGTTTTTTCAAACGCTTCCTGTGTGGGAGCATGAACCTCAGCTATTATATCATATGCCCCAAAAGTAAGATAAGCCCTTTTTACTTCTGGAATTCTTTTTAGCTCTTCGACAATATACTCTTCAGCACCTAGGTCACAATTTAACAAAATGTATCCAATATGCATATTTTATCTACTCATTATTTTTTTTAAACTTGTATTTTTTAATTTTATGACGTAAAAAATTACCATCTGCTTCTCAAACCGTAATAATGCTTTCCACCGTCTCGTTTTCCATCATTTGGTTTACTTCGTCTGCGGTCATATTGGTCACGAGCTGATCTATGTCCTTGTCCTGGGCCACGACCTCTTCTTTGGCCGTAATGTGATCTTTGGAATCCTCCCATTCTACGTGGACCAACTTCTCTTTTTAGTGGGTCTGGTATATTGATCTCTATTCCCATTTGTTGATTCAAATCAGTTATATCGGTTTTTACTCTTTGTTTTATTATCTTCCAATCCCCAATTGAAGAATATGATACAAGTGTAATTGCTCTGCCTTTTGCACCAGCTCTTGCAGTTCTGCCTATTCTGTGAAAATATACCATCTCCTGATTTGGAACATCAAAGTTTACAACAAGTGCAACTTCTGGCACGTCTATTCCTCTAGCTGCAACATCTGTTGCTACAAGAATATCGGCATTTCCACGTCGGAACTGTGACATTGATTTTTCACGTCTATGCTGGGACATGTCGCCTTCAATTGCTACCACATTGTAATTACTTTGTGAAAGACTTCGAGCGACATCTCTTGTTCTGTGTTTTGTCGAACAAAATACAATAGTTTGACCTTTTTTATTTTCTTCAATAAAATTAATCAAGTGTTTTAGCTTGTCCCTATCTTTGATGACAAGAAAGGCCTGTGAAATACCTTCTCCACTTAGATCATCTGCATCAAGGAGAAATTGTTTTGGATTATTTAGATAATTTTCAGCCAGTCTTAAAATTTCTGGTGGCATTGTCGCTGAAAACAACGACATTATTTTTTGTTTAGGTGTTAAATCTAAGATAAACTCAATGTCTTCAATAAAACCCATATCTAACATTGTATCTGCCTCATCTAGTACGACATGGCCAACTTGATTGAGCTTAATTGAACCTCTCTTCAAATGGTCAATTAATCTGCCCGGAGTAGCAACCACAATTTCAGGTCGATTTCTAAGCTGGTCTAGCTGAATTCCCATTCCCTGTCCACCATAAATGGTTGCAGCCTTGATACCTGTGTGTTTAGCTAATTTTGTAATCTCTGCAGTGATCTGAATTGCAAGCTCCCTTGTTGGCGCAAGTACTAGTCCCTGAATGCCACCCTTTGGCGTAATTTTTTGTAACATAGAAATAGAGAAAGCTGCAGTTTTTCCAGTTCCAGTATGAGCTTGTCCTACAACATCTCTTCCGGCAAGTAAGACAGGTATAGCTGCCACTTGTATTGGAAATGCCTCCTTAAACCCTATTTCTTTTAGTCCATCTAAAATGGATTTGTTTATTCCTAATTCCTCAAATGTTGTCATTTTATTTTCATCTTTAGCAATGACAGAAAAAGGTCATTGCCTATCCGTCATTATTTCCGATAATTCAGGTGGCCTTTTTACGTCTAATAAACCCTTGTTAAAAATTAGCGAGCTTTTTTGGTGAATAAATGAAACACAAGCCAATGGCGAGATTTGGACTCGCGACCTTTCGCTTACAAGGCGAATGCTCTAGCCAGGCTGAGCTACATTGGCATGAGGTACCAAAAAGACAGGATGGTTTAAAATGTTCTCTCAA
>DATBIP010000036.1:0-6617 GCA_036556885.1 Nitrosopumilaceae archaeon | reverse complement strand
ATAGCGTTGGGGTGCGACCCAGTCCCTTTCCGAACCTGGAAGTCAAACCCAATGTCGCTACTGTGCTACTAAGATGCGAGAGCTCTTGGGAAGCAGTAGTGCTGGCATCTTTATTTTGAATAAAACTATAAACTCAATAATCAGGTATCTTGGTATGCCAAACTGCTCAGTCTGTGGTCAGAAATTTGATAATGACATTATATTTTTGAATCATATGATGGAAAAGCACGGATTTAGAAATCCAAATGTAGCCAAACCAGATCGAAACAGCAGGGGCTATTAGTTTTCATTAGGATCAATATTAAATACAAATTTTGATAGACGGGTTATGCATAAACCGCAAATTACTATGTACAAATGTGAAGAGTATCTCTACAAGGCTTACTATATTCTTGTAAAGGGAACTGGTTTAGATCCTAACTGCGAAAAATAAACTTCTATAATGTTTTAAGATAATCAAGAATCAATCTTACCCCAAATCCTGTTGCACCTTTTGGATTGTAGGATTTCTTTTTTGTTGCATCCTGAGTCCATGCAGTTCCTGCAATATCTATATGAGCCCATGGGAAATCATCAACCGCATTTGCCAAAAATGCTGCAGCAGTAATAGTTCCAGCGGCTCTTCCCATCCCAACATTTTTCATGTCTGCAACATTTGATTTGATCATATCCATGTAATCATCATTTAGTGGTAATTGCCAAACCTCCTCAGAAGTTTTTTCAGAAGATCTCATAATTTTCTCAGCTAATTTTTGATCATTAGTTACAAGTCCTGCTACATTATTTCCTAATGCAATAATACATGCACCAGTAAGAGTTGCAAAATCAATAATTGCTTTTGGCAAATATTGTTTTATTCCATATGATAGTGCATCAGCTAGAATTAGTCTGCCCTCTGCATCTGTGTTTAAGATCTCAGCTGTTTTTCCACTGTACAGTCTGATAATGTCGCCAGGCCTGTATGATTCTCCACTTGGCATATTTTCAACAGATGGAATAATTCCAACAATATTGAGTGGAAGTTTTAGCTCAGAAACTGCTTTCATAATTCCTAAGACAGTACATCCTCCACACTTGTCAAACTTCATTTCATCCATTTTTTCACCAGGTTTTATTGAAATTCCACCAGTGTCAAATGTTACAGCCTTTCCAACAATTACAATTGGTTTTTCACCTTGTCTGCCTTTACTATGTTCTAAAACAATGAGTTTTGGTTCATTTTTACTTCCTTGGCCAACTGCTGTGATTCCGCCAAACTTTTTTTGCTTGAGTTCATTTTTGGAGAAAACTTTACACTTCAGCTTGTTCTTGGATGATAGAGATTTAGCAAATGATGCAAGTGTAGAAGGCGAACATTCGTTTGGAGGAAGATTCGCAATAGATCTTGAAAAAATTACTCCCTCAGAAATGATTTTAGTATTTGAAATTATTTTTTGAACATTTTGGGTATTTGAAACTAGAATTGATAGGTTAGGTGATTTTTCACTTTTTTCTTTTTTGTACTTGTCAAACGAATACAAAGAGAGCACAGCCCCTTCTACAATTGCTGAAATGGTATGGTCTGAATCAATTGAAATGCCAGATGGCGCTACTATGGAAAAATCTGACAAGCCAAGACTACGTACCTTTTGAGCAACTTTACCTGTAACATTCCTTAAGACATCCGCAGATAATTTGTTTTTTGGACCTAGTCCAGCGATTAGTATCTTTTTGGCAGTAATATTTCCAAGACTGTAAATAATTGCAATCTCTCCAACTTTCCCTTTTGTCTCTTTGACTGCTTCTTTAATTACAGAATTTATTTTTGCATCGAATTTTCCTAAACCAAGTGGTTCAGTAGAATTTTCTAAAACATACGAGCAAAGAATTGAGGTTTTTTTCTTAAATGGTTTTGTAGATTCTGCCACTATATTCATAATGTTTGGGTCGCACGTTTAGAGGTATTATAGATTACTTTAGCTTTATTTTTTTACTATTTGTTAACAAGCTAGCAGACCGAAGAAAGACAGCTTTTGTTGTTTTACAATCCAAGTCACCTGATTCTTGTATATTAAATTCTCCAGAACTTTTTTTTGCTCTAATTATAGCTGACATCAAAGGAAGCAATCCAGCTCTTCCTCCATAAGCTGTTTTTCCATCTACAAACCAAAACATTTCCAGTGCACTAGAATCTAGTATGTTTTCCCTTAGTTTTTGGCCAAGCTGTGTATAATGACCTACAATACGTAACCTTCCTCTTGCTAGAAAGTTAACAAACTTTGCAAATTTTACACAAAGATAACAATGATTATCATAAATGACAAGTGGTACGATACTATGTAATTCCATAATTACGATGTGTTGTGATCGGATTAAAATTTTTAGAAGTAGCTTAATATTTCATTTATCTAGGAACAAACAAGGATGGGCCTAAATTACTATAAAATTAAAAAGAACGTTCTAAAGGCCAGAAAACTTGTAATCAAAGGTACAACTGCGGCAGCATCTGGACATCCAGGAGGCTCCTTTTCGATGGCCGAAATTATGGGTTGCCTTTTTAACAAATATCTCAGATACGATCCAAAAAATCCTTTATGGGATGATAGAGATAGATTGATTCTTTCAAAGGGACACGCATCTCCAGGCCTATTTTCTAATCTTGCAGTTGCAGGATATTTTGATGCATCAGAGATTGAAACGCTTAGAAAGTTTGGAAGCAGATTACAAGGACATCCTGATCTAAAATGCCCAGGGGTAGAATTTTGTGGTGGTTCTCTTGGACTAGGATTATCGTTCTCAATTGGAAATGCACTTGCTGCAAAAATTGACGGTAAAGGTTATCGCATCTATACCATAATTGGTGACGGTGAATCAGATGAGGGACAAGTATGGGAGGCTGCTATGGCAGCTGCAAAATACAAAGTTGATAACATGACAGTATTTGTGGATAGGAACTTCATTCAACAAGATTCCTACACTGAAAAAATAATGCCACTTGATGAAAAACTGGAGGGAGAAGAACTTTCAGAGATGTGGAAGGATGCAAGCAGATGGAAGCTTGGTGATAAGTGGCGTTCGTTTGGGTGGAATGTAATTGAAATTGATGGTCATCGAATTGAGCAAATTGATTATGCAATAAAAAAGGCAAACCAGGCAAAAGGTGTTCCTTCAATAATCATTGCAAGAACAATCAAAGGCAAGGGAGTAGAACACATGGAGGATAATCCGCAATGGCATGGAAAGGCACCAAGACCTGAGATGGTCCCCATAATCAATGCTGAGCTTGAATCACAGTTTATGATAGCACCTTCAATAATTGCTGGAGACATGTCAAATCTAGCAAATGAAGTAAAACGATGTGAAGAAGGCAGAGCAGATTACATACATCTTGATGTTATGGATGGAGCATTTGTTCCTAATACTACATTTGATCATACAAAAATTAAGGAACTAAGACCAATTACTGTCATCCCATTTGATGCACATCTAATGATAAACGAACCTGTAAAACATGTAAGAGATTATGTCGATGCAGGATGTGACATAATAACCGTACATGCAGAAGTTTGTAATGAGTCAAGCTTTGGTGAAATACGTGACATACTCCAACAAAACCAAGTTGGAGTCGGTCTTGCAATTAATCCCGACACGGAGCTTCCCCAATGGTCATACAAGTTCCTTGCAGACCTTGACCAGCTAATTGTAATGTCTGTTGTTCCTGGACGTTCTGGACAAAAGTATATTGATTCTAGCCATGAAAAAACTAAAAATTTAGTAAAAATTCTAAATGATAATAAATTTGAAGGCATTATCGAGGCTGACGGAGGAGTAACTCTTGACAACGTGGGTCAATGTTTTGCTGATGGAGCACGAGCCTTTGTAGGTGGAAGTGCAATAATTGGTCAAAAAGATGTTAGAGGAATTATTCGGGAATTTAGAAATGCAATTTTAAAAACAAGAAGAAAAATGCTAATACAAAAGGCAAATGAGCTTGGAGGACCAGAACTTGTCAAGAAATGGATTGAATTACATGTTGTTGGCGAAAAAAAGAATCACCTTGTTCAGGTAGCAAAGGAGCTTGGATTCAATTGACTCAGCCAAACCAAATGGCTGATATGAGAACAGAATATGGAAAGGCACTAATTAAAATTGGAAAGGAAAATCCTAACATAGTTGTTTTAGGCGCTGATACAACAGATTCATTAAAAACTGCTGGATTTGGAAAACAGTTTCCTGAAAGATTCTTCAATGTTGGAATAGCAGAAGCAAATCTTGTAACTATAGCCGCAGGTCTTGCATATGCTGGAAAGGTTGCATTTGCAAGTACCTATGCAATATTTTTGCCTGGAAGATGCGTTGACCAGATTAGAAACCAAATTGGTTATCCATCAAGAGGTGACAAAAAGGGACTCAATGTAAAGCTGGTAACCTCCCATGGGGGATTATCAGTTGGAGCAGACGGCGGGTCTCACCAACAATTAGAGGATATTGCAATAATGCGCGCAATTCCAAATATGCGTGTCTTAATTCCAGCCGATGCTCTTGCAGTATCAAAGCTCACATGGATAATTTCTCAAAACTATGGCCCATTCTACATGAGAATGGCTCGCTCAGAAACACCAGTTGTACACTCTGAATCACAACAGTTTGAGATTGGAAAGGGAATCACACTACGAGATGGTGCTGATTGTACTATAGCTGCATGTGGAATTACGGTAAAAATGGCACTTGATGCAGCAGAGTCACTAAAACAAGAGGGAATTTCTTGTCGTGTTATTGATATGTTTTCAATAAAACCAATTGATACTGCACTTTTAGAAAGGGCTGCAAGAGAGACCGGTGGAATTGTTACATGTGAAGAGCACAACATTATGGCAGGATTTGGTTCTGCTGTTGCAGAAGTGGTTAGTGAAACGTATCCAGTTCCAATTAGAAGGATTGGCGCTCAAGATATGTTTGGAGAATCTGCCCGAGACAATGAAATTCCACTGTTGCTTGAAAAGCATGGAATAACATCTATTAATATAGCAAAAAAGGTAAAAGAAATCAGGAGCCAGTCATGAAAATATTCCTAGATACCGCAAACCTAGAATCCATAAAAAAATACAATGACATGGGACTACTTGACGGAATCACAACTAATCCGTCATTACTATCTAAGGAAGGCGGTGATCCTGAAAAAACAATGAAAGAAATTACTAGAATTGTCAAAGGTGATGTATCACTTGAAGTCATTGCAACAAGTTATGAAGGAATGATGGAAGAAGCTCGCCGTCTTAGAAAATATGGTAACAATGTAGTAGTAAAGTGTCCGATGACTGCAGAAGGTCTCAAGGCATGCAAGGCATTGAGTGCAGAAGGAATTCCAGTTAATGTTACTTTGGTATTCTCACCAAATCAAGCACTTCTTGCAGCAAAAGCTGGAGCAAAATACATCAGTCCTTTCATTGGAAGACTGGATGATGTAGGAAAAGATGGCATGAGCTTAGTTCAGGAAATTAAAAAAATATTTTCAAACTATAATTTTAAAACTCAAATTCTTGTTGCAAGCGTTAGACATCCAATGCATGTTGTCGATGCTGCAAAGATTGGTGCCGATGTTGTTACATTACCACCAGCAGTTTTAGGACAAATGTTAAAGCATCAACTAACAGATATTGGTTTGAAGAACTTTCTTGCTGACTGGGAAAAACTCAAATCTGAAAATCCAGATATTAGTATCTAGTTATTTTACTAACACATATCTTTTGTAGACAGAATCTCCGCATTTTTGGCAAACAAAATTTGTGTGCTGTACTGGTGGTCTGTCTGGGTCTCTCCAAACGATAGTTCTTGGGAACATAAGCTCACCGCAGTTCTTGCAGTACACTACTTTAGTATACTCTCATTTCATATAATAACATGATTAAAACTTAAAAACAAACTCTAAAGTCTATTTTTCACTCTTATTATACTAAAATAGACTTGAAAATCTAGATATCCTATTCCATAAACAGTATAAAATCAGAAGTCGCATGTTACTTCTTGATTAAGCTGGAAACTACCATGATGGTCTTGATATTGTTATTTGGAGGAATAAAATTTTGAAAACAAATGACTGGTGGAATACCTCTCTTCAGCTTGTAGTAGAACGCAATGATTCTCCCTTATCCCGTGAAATGAACTTTATTGCACGTAATTTAAAATAAAAAAGTACATTTTATTCCATAAATACTAAGATGCAATTTAAGATAGATTAACAGATTTTGTAGAATAAAAGAAATGGTAGAAATCTACTCGTCGTAGATCATTAGTTTTTTCTCTTCTAGTAGTGAGTGTAGGTTGTGAACTGAGCGATAAACATCTGCTTCCTTTTTTGCACCAGTACAAACTAGTTTTCCTGACGCAAACAGAAGAATTACGGTTTTTGGATCAAGCATTCTGTGAATCAGACCTGGAAACTGTTCGGGCTCATACATGCTTCGCGGTAAAACCCTTGCTGCATGCTCTAGGTGAATTTTTCCACCAAGGTTAATTGCAGCTACGATATTTTGTACAACTATAACTGCATCCTTTTTAATTTTGATGCCGCCTTTTCGAAGCTTTTGAACTACAGTTCTTACTGCCTTGATTGCCATTTCTTCAGATTTTGCACCAGT
>DATBIP010000035.1:0-11887 GCA_036556885.1 Nitrosopumilaceae archaeon | reverse complement strand
CGCCTTTCCTAGCTGATAGCCAAGTAACAATACTGGTTTTCCTTTTGAGTAAAGCTCAGAGATGATTCTGTTTACTTGATTTTTAATTTCGTCCATTTTAGGAAAAACAAACTCTGGGAGACCAAATGTACATTCTGTGATCAATGTTTTACATTTGGGAATACTTGCGGCTTTTAAAAATGCTCTATCCCTTGTACAGACATCCCCAGTGTAAAAAACATCGTCAAACAGCAAGCCTTTGGAACCCAAAATATGACCGCTGTCAATTAAAGAAAAATTTTCAATTTCTTCTACAAAATTTTCCATTCTAAAACCACGAATATGTGCAATTTCGTTTGTTTCTCTTGATGAGAGTATTTTGCCACCGTTTTGAGATGGAAGATGATCAGAATGAGCATGTGAAATAAAGTTTATTGCATCAGAAACAGCATTTTTTGGATCAAGGTATACTTGCATGCCAGCTCGCTGGTATGCAATGCCGTTTTTTGTCATACGTACACTTGGCAAACAAAATCACGATAGTTAGATTTGATATAAATTGCAGGATTGAACAAGTGTTGACTATACTTGCAAAATCTTGCAATTTTAATTTCTGGCAGAGGGAGTAATATGGAGGCTATTTTAAAATCCATAAAAAAGAAAGGCGTTCCAATAAGGCCAACAGTTGTAATATCCAACAACCCTGACGCTAAAGGACTAGAGATTGCAAAAAAGCTTGGTGTAAAAACTGAAGTAATTGATAGCTCAGGATTTCAAGGAGACAGATGGGATTATGACAAAAAAATAGTATCAGTTCTTACAAAATACGGCGTTACGCCAAAAAATGGTCTTATTTGTTTGGCAGGATTTATGAGAATTATTAGCCCACAGTTCATTCGTAAATATAAAAACAGAATAATGAATATTCATCCAGCCCTTTTACCATCGTTTCCTGGATTACATGCACAAAGACAAGCCGTCAAGTATGGTGCAAAATATTCAGGATGTACCGTTCATTTTGTCGACGATGGAGTGGATACTGGGCCTGTGATTCTACAAGCTGTTGTGGAGGTAAAAGATAATGACACTGAAGAATCGCTTTCAAAAAGGATTCTTGTAAAAGAACATCTTGCATATCCAGAAGCTGTAAGACTATTTGCTGAAAAGAAAATACGAATATCTGGAAGACGGACAATTGTCAAAGATTAATTAATTTTGAGATTGGATTAATTCGTCTCAAGTATTTGTTTCATGGTTTGTGTTATTAGTTCCATTTCTTTGGTCCGTTTTTCAAACACTTCATCACTCATACCTTCTGGTTTATTAAGAGTAATCAAGATCTCTGAAGAATCCCCACTAGAAACAACTCTCATAGGAACATCCCATTTTGCTTCAGTGTCAACATACTGGTAATCTAAAACTCCAAGTTGTTTATTGTCAAAAAATTTCAATTGAGCTGGGCCTCTTTCAGTGGTAAATGTCCACCAGTTCCCATCTTTTTTCTTAGCATCTGGTGCCATTTTTGGAGGTAAATTCAAAATTGCTTCAAAAACATCACCTGTCTTACGTTTTACTGAAAGGGCGATTGTTCGTGATCGAACACTCATTGAATTATTATTGAAATAATGATTAAAAAGCATATTGCATAATTTGTAAGTTATCAGTGGCTCCCATTATAATTCGCACATGAGGTTTACAATTTTTTATTAGAATAGAAAGATGTTTGTTTTGAATGTATTTGGGATAGAGACTAGGCTCGTTTCCATCCTCGTTCTACTAATTTTTCAGCCGTTTTAGGTTTTACACATATGGGAGAATCATCAGGTTTGAAAATTTTTACAAATCCTGGTTTGCAAATTTTTCCAATTGTTTGTTTGACGGAATTTTTTTCATTGTCAGGTACGGTTCCAGAGTTTTTTATCACGTCTGCCATTTCTGGTGAAAATTCACCTTGTTGTATTACTAGAAAAGCCCCCAAGCCTCGTTGAGTGTACTCAAATTCTATTTTTTCATTAACCTCGATTACTTTACCATTGATTGTCCTTGGAACTTCAATAACAGAGTAAAAAATTCCTGTATTATCTCCTGTTTCACGAAGTGCAGATGGTTGTGGATTAAACTCTTTTTGCACACCGCCAGCTGGCCCCAATGTTGTTCGTATGTTATCTGATTCAAATTGAATAAGATCCAAAGTATATGTCTCTGCTCTACTTGAATCCAAATTCAAATTATTATCATAAAGAAGTATGGTTAGTGGATGACCAATCCGAATATTTTTTGTTATAGTAATTTTTTCAGAGCCTGAACCATATTTTTGAGATGGACTAGAAATACTAAAGGTTGCAGAAGCAGTTACAGTCCTAGAGTTTCCTGATACATCGGTGGGGTCAGTATATTCAACTAGTAAAACGTCTCCTTCCAAGATGCAGTTGTGCGAAAATTCATTAGAATCATCAAATCTGTTTTGTGCGGCACCTAATGCTGGGCACTTTGAACTCTCAGGGCCATCGGTATTTTTAATTGAAAAATCAAATTCAAAAATTCCAGAAGAGGGGGACGTTTCTGGGATTGGGCCAAATTGTCTAATTTGAGATTTTTCTAAAGGCGTTGCTGCAAGAGGTTTTGAATCAAGTGGTCCGCCATTAGATGATTGTCCTCCAGCATATCCTAGAATCACCGAATCTCCTCTGACTATAGAAATCTTTACTGGGCCTACACCGGGTTCCCCAAGAAGGTCTTGGGAAATTTCATCAATTCCATCATGTGAGGTATTAAAATCAGGATCCATTATACGAATACTAATTTTCAAATCCTCTGATTGTGTTGGAATGGAGTATACAGTTTGGTCAAGTTGCACATTTGCAGATTGAGATTTAATTTCTGCAGCACCATAAACCAGAGAAGTTGATACTAAACTGCCAATTAATAGCAAAATAACTAACCCAATACTATGAAAAATATTGGCTTTTTCAAACATGGTCAATCCCCTTTCTGATTGCTATAAAATATTTCTCATATTTTGTTCTTGTTGATATTATACTAGAAAGTACAATGAATAAATCACCCAAGGATTCCACCCTAGATGAATTTGTTAGAACTTGTTTTGATTTCATTTTTGTCCTTTTTTGCATATGCTGAGAATTTGCCAGATTATGATAATCCATATTCCCCAATCTTTACTGATAAGGAGGTATACACTTGGACTGACAAGATTCGATTTACCATAATTGCTCCAAGCTGGGATGCTGATAGAAATGTTATTGATTCGATTGGAACCGATGAAGGTCATCTAATTAAAATAACAACATCTGAGCATTCACTAGAACCATACAAACTAACCGAAACTGAAACCAGTAGTGGAGTATTTACTGGAGAAGTTATCCTTACTGGATTTTTACATGATGTGGATGGGGATGGAGATTTTGACACACGTCCAAGAACTCTTGGTACTGGCCCAACAAATGGATTTTTGGAAACTGACCGGGACGAGGGCATAACCATTTCATTTGAATTTGCAGATGGAGTTGTCTTGACCAAATCTGCTCAAGTGAGTTGGAATATGAGTACAGTCAGATTTGGTCAACTCACATATTCAATGGGCGATACAGCAACTATGCAACTTTTTGATCCTGACATGAATCTTGATCCAGAAGGAATTGATACAGTTGAATTACAAGTGTCATCAAGCTCTGATAAAGCAGGGATTTTAGTTGATGCGATTGAAACCTCAGCAGATTCAGGATTATTTGTAGGAACGATATCCTTTACACCAACTAGCCCGTCTAGCGGAAATAGATTGTATACCCTACCTGGAGAAACTATAATTGTACAATATGATGATTATACACTTCCTACTCCTTATAGTACGTCAGATCACATAGCGATTACAGCTGAATCAAGTATTATCTCTGATGTTCCACCTATAGAACGAATTTCAGTTATTGAGAATTTTTTAACAGACAGTTCTGGAACAAGAAATTTGGAGCCAACAATTCATGATCAACTTCAAATCGTTTCCAAAATTCAAAATAATCAAAATTTTAATCAAGCCTTTGTTTGCATCATACAAATTAAAAATAGTGAAGGAGGAATAGAGTCATTATCATGGATTCAAGGAATGCTAACACCTAAACAAAATCTTCAAGTAGCACAATCATGGAGTCCTACAAAATCTGGAAACTATAATGTTGAGACCTTTGTTTGGAGTTCTCTAAGTGATCCAGTTCCACTTTCTCCAATTTTTAAACAATCATATTTTATTGAATAGGATTTAGAATTTCTTATGAATCAGGGCCACCAAAAAAATACAAGACCACAAGATCTTCGGTGTTTCCAAAAAAATGGTGAGCGGTATTTTTTGCAACAAAAAAAACTTTACCTTCGGATACGCGATAGTCTTTATTGTTAATCTTAAGATAGCCATCTCCTCTGATGACGTAATAAATTTCATCACTCTGATGTGGTTCTTGAGTGTCTTCCTCTCCTGGTTTTAAAAATAAAACACCTGCAGCAAGGCTTTGCTTATTTATAAAAGTACGAAAATATTCATTTTTGTTTTTTTTGATTTCATCTAAATATTGATTTGTGTCAAATTCAAGATTCATTAACAATAATGTTTTTGGCTTTATCTTTAAAGATTGGCTTACAATTACGATATCTAGAATTAAATATCATCATCAAGGCACAACAATGTTGGCTGGAAAAAAAATTGATGGAATAGAGGTTGCCAAGTCAGTAAAAGAACGTGTAAAAATGGCAGTCAGTGAATTAAAATCAGAGGGGATAGAACCATGCCTTGCAACTATACTTGTTGGAGATAATCAAGCCTCTGCTACTTATGTTAAAAACAAGCACAATGCCTGCGCAGAAGTAGGAATAATTACAAAAGACCATAAACCATCTGCTACAATTTCTCAAAATGAATTAAATGAACTAATTGATTCACTAAACAACAACGGTTCAGTTCATGGGATATTAGTACAGCTTCCACTTCCTAAACATCTTGATGAATTTGCTACAACATCTAGAATTTTTCCTATCAAGGATGTAGATGGTTTGACACCACACAATGTAGGTTTGTTATCAATGGGAAAAGCAATGCTAAAGGCGTGTACGCCATCAGGAATAATGGAGCTGTTTGATTATTACAATATTGATTTGACAGGAAAAAATGTAGTGATGATTAATCGAAGCAATCTACTGGGAAAGCCACTCTATCATATGCTATTAGCAGAAAATGCTACAGTGACAACATGTCATTCAAAAACAAAAAATCTCAAAGAAATTTGCCAAAGGGCGGATGTAGTAATTTCAGCAGTGGGTGATCGTTCAAAATTTGTTTTGACTTCAGATATGATAAAAGAAGGGGCAGTTGTAATCGATGTTGCAATATCTCGACAAGATGGAAAATTAGTCGGAGATTCCGATTTTGATGAAATAATAAAAAAGGCTTCATACGCAACCCCTGTTCCTGGCGGAGTGGGACCCATGACGGTTGCTATGTTATTGAGAAATACAGTAATTGCGGCATCGTTAAGCAAAGGACTTGGACACTAATACTGAAAAATCAAGCCTTCGCAAGGTTTTGCTTGAAAGGAGAGATTCGACATCATATGATTTTATCAAGCTTGCTAGCCAGAAAATTCATGGGAGACTAAAACAAATAGAAGTTTTTCGAAATGCAAAAAAAATTGCGTGTTATTATCCAATTGGAAGCGAGGTAAAAACACAAGATATTATGCAGGAGCTTTTGGGAGATGGAAAAGAGGTGTGTTTGCCCAAAGTTGTAGATGACAATTTAGTTTTTAGGAAAATTGGAGGACTAAATGATTTAGAAAAAGGTTCCTTTGGCATTCTAGAGCCAAAAGATAATTGTTCTATAGTAGAAGATATCGATGTAGTTTTAGTCCCAACAGTAGCAATTACAAAAAGTGGAATAAGATTAGGTTATGGTTATGGGTTTTATGATAGATTCCTAGCATCAACTAATGCAAAAACAATTGCTCTTACTTATTCTAAGCAGATTGTAAAAGCAATACCTACAACTAAAAATGATATTAAAATTGATTGGGTTGTAACAGAAGAAGAATATTTTGATACATCAAAGATAGGCTAGCCCCTTTTTTCCAATATCGCTTCTACAATACTTGTTTGGCCAGCTAACCTTTTCTGCAGCAAAATATGCATTAGATATTGCATCTTTTAGAGAGTCACCAAGAGATGTTACTCCTAAAACGCGTCCACCGTTTGTAAACACCTTGTTGTTTTCTCTTTTTGTTCCAGCATGGAAGAAAAATGTTCCTTCCGATTTAAAATCAAGACCAGTTATTTCTTCATTATTTGGATAAGCTTCTGGGTATCCTTTTGAAGCCAGTACAATGCAAACCGCACTTTGTTTCTTCCAAGTAATTTGAGGTAGTGTAGAAAGTGTTCCTTCAGTGCTTGCAAAAAGATAATCGTACAAATCAGATTCCATACGCATTATGATTGGTTGACATTCAGGATCTCCCATTCTTACATTATATTCTAATACATACGGTTCATTGTCTTTTATCATCACACCTGCATAAAGAAATCCCTTGAACGGTATGCCTTCATTTTTCATAGCATTAATCGTTTTATTAATAATATTTTCCTGAATTTTTTTTGCCATAGATTCATTGATAATTGGAGTAGGCGAATAAGCACCCATTCCTCCAGTGTTAGGGCCTGCATCATTATCATAGATTCTCTTGTGGTCTTGGCTAGTAGCCATTGGAATAGCAAGATTTCCATCGGAAAGCGCAATGTACGAAGCTTCAATTCCGTCAATTCGATCCTCAATGATTATTCTATTTCCTGCGTCTCCAAAGGTTTTCTTAACTAATATTGTGTTAATTGCGGATAGCGCCTCTTCAGTACTATTACATACAATTACTCCTTTTCCTGCAGCCAAGCCATCTGCTTTTATCACTACCTGATGCTTGATTGATTTTACATAGTCAGATGCTTTTTTTGGATCATCAAAGATTTCAAATGATGCGGTTTGGATTTTGTTTCTTTTCAT
Source organism: Nitrosopumilaceae archaeon (assembly GCA_036556885.1). GTDB lineage: Archaea > Thermoproteota > Nitrososphaeria > Nitrososphaerales > Nitrosopumilaceae > CSP1-1. The sequence goes on along the minus strand of DATBIP010000035.1, from coordinate 4,863 downwards.
GAATTGTTTTGCCCAAATTTTGCTTGATTCTAGTTGTGCGGCTTTTTTTGTTGGTCCAAATATTTTCAAACTTTTTTCTTTAAAAAAATCAACAATACCTAGTGCAAGAGGGACCTCAGGACCAACTACAGTATAACAATTATTTTTTTGGGCAAATTCGGCAAGATCATTTATTTCATCCACTGCTAGTGGAATATTATTTTCTGTTCCACCATTTCCTGGTGCAAAAAATACTTTGTCAACTTTGGGACTCTGAGATAACTTCCAACCCAAAGAATGCTCTCTTCCACCAGAACCTACAACTAAAACATTAACCAACGATTTTTGTTTTTTAGTCTATTATATATTCCAAGTTTTAATTTAGACAAAATACAATTACTAAAGATTGAAAGTTTCAAAGCTAATCTAGCTTTATAATATCAGGGATCTACCAAACGATAGATGCAGCTAGAAAAACAATTTGATTCAAAAAAGATTGAAAATGAAATCAAGGATTATCTATCAAAAATTGATTTACATAAAATGATCTTTGAATCTTCAAAAAAAGATCATAAAATTATGTTTATTGAAGGCCCGCCAACAATGAATGGCACTCCTCACGCTGGACATCTGCGAGGTCGTGTGATAAAGGATCTTTGGTACAGATACATGACATTAAAAGGAAACAAGGTTGTCTTTAATGCTGGATGGGATACACAGGGCCTTCCTGTGGAACTTCAAGCAGAAAAAGAGCTAGGAGTCACTGGTGGAAAAACTCAGATCATAAAATCAGTTGGAATTGAAAAGCTTGTTTCTGAATGTAAGAAGCTTGTACAAAAATACAATGCAAAATGGGTAGAGGCTGACGATCTTCTTGGAATGTCATTTAATCAAAAGGATGCTTATTGGACTTTCAAAGACGAGTTTATTGAACGAGAGTGGCAATTTCTAAAAAAAGCATACGAAAATGGCATCCTAGAAGATGATTATACTGTTATTGCATACTGTCCAAGTTGTCAGACATCACTAAGTCATGCAGAGGTCAATCAAGGATATGAAATGGTGCAAGACCCATCACTATACTATAAAGTAAAACTGCATGAGGACGATATTTTTTTAATTGTTTGGACAACTATGCCTTTTACTCTAGTTACTGATGCCATGGTAGGTCTCAATCCAGATGAAAATTATGTCTTTGCCAAAGTTAATGGAGAAACATGGATTGTGGGTGAGCAAAGATTAGAAGAATTTATGAAAGAAGTCAAAATAGAAAATTTTTCTAAAGAAAAAACTATCAAAGGAAAAGATCTTGAAGGGAAGCGATACATCCATCCCCTGCTAGAGCAGATTCCAGGCCTCAAAGAATGTGCAAATGAATCAAACTTTCACATTACAGTAGCTGAGGAATTTGTTGATGCCAGTACAGGAAGCGGCCTTGTCCATCTTTCCCCTGCAAATGGTGAAGAGGACATAAAAATTGCCAACAAAAGAGGAGTAAAAATTTTCAATCCTATAGATGATGAAGTTAAATTCAAAAAAGAATCTGGTAAGTATGCTGGATTATTTGTAAGAGATGCTGATGAAAAAATTGTACAAGATCTTAGAGAGGTAAATGCTCTAGTAAAGATAGGCAAGATAAAGCATAAGTATCCATTGTGTTGGAGATCACAGCACAAAATAGTGTGGCTTGCAAGAAAAGGCTGGTTTTACAAGCTTGACAGACTAGGTGATAAGGCAGTAGATGCGGCAGAGAGTGTAAATTATTTTTTTGATCAACCAAAAAATCGATTTTTAGGAATAATTAAAGAAAAACATCCATGGTGTATCTCTAGAGAGAGGTTCTGGGGCTGCCCACTTCCCATATGGGATTGCAAAGACTGTGGAAAACAGACTCTGCTATTTTCAAGAAATGAAATTGTAAAAGCATCATCCAAGCTGCCAGATGGGGAAAACTTTGAGTTGCATAGGCCATGGATTGATAATGTTATAGTAAAATGTACAAAATGTGGAAGTGAAAATACACAAAGAGAGGAATATGTTCTGGATACATGGCATAACAGTGGTTCTGCACCATATTCGTCACTAACAGACCAAGAATATTCTAGTGGGATACCTGCACCATTTCTAACAGAAGGAATTGATCAAACAAGAGGATGGGCCTATACATTGCTAATTGAAAATGTAATTTTAAACAACGCACCTATGCCTCCATACAAATCATTTTTGTTTCAAGGACATGTGTTAGACAAAAATGGAAATAAAATGAGCAAGAGTTTAGGAAATGTAATTGATGCAAGAGAACTTTTAATAAAATATCCAGTTGATCTTGTAAGATTTTATTTTATGTGGAAGTCTAGCCCAATAGAACCACTTAACTTTAGCACAGAGGAATTAATGTCACGACCATATCAGGTTCTAAGTACACTTTACCATTTGCATTTGTACTTTAAACAAAATAGTGAATACGACAAGTTTGAAGAATCTAAAACAGTTCAATGGGCCCAAGAAAAAAATTTGTTGCAATCACCAGACATTTGGTTATTATCAAAGTTACAAAAATTAATTCAAAACTCTAATGAGCTAAATGACAAATGTAGGTTTCATGAAGCTGCAAAAGCTATTGAAGACTTTATCATAAATTCATTGAGCCAGATCTACATTCCAATAACTAGGGGTGAGCTATGGGATGATGATGAATCTAAAAAGAATAGAAGGTTTGCAATCTATGCAGTAATGCATGAAATCTTAAAAACTCTTGATATTTTGATTCATCCACTCTGTCCGTTTACAAGTGAGTATCTTTATCAGACTTGTTTTTCAAAAAAGCAAAGCATTCTTTTAGATTCGTGGCCTGATGTTAAAAGTTCATTAATTGCAGAAAAAATCGAAGAATCTTTTGATTTGCTAAAAGAAGTAGTATCAATTTCGTCTGCTGCTAGAATGAAAGGTAAGCTCAAGCGGAGATGGCCACTAAATGAGGCACTAATTTGTATTCAAAAAAATCAAAAAGCAAAGCTAGAGTCACTATCAGAGCTACTAAAATCTCAAATTAATGTAGAAAAATTTATCATATTTGAGATTGAGAATTTTGAAGGCCTAGAGCAACTAGCCGAGTTGGGAAAAAATGGTCTTCCGTATTTGCCAAAAATTGAATTGGACAGAAAAAAGATTGGACCAAAGGCAAAGCAACACATGGGAAAATTATTAGAAAAATTCTCAAAAACTAATCCTGAAGAGATGGTATCAGACTTGCAGGTAAAATCAAGTTATACCTTTGATATTGACGGAGACAAAATTTCCCTAAACAAAGATGATATGGTTATTGATTTTGATGCAAAAGAAGGGTTTGCAGTTGCAAAACGAGACTCTATTGTTGTTTTTATCTCAACTAAAAGAAACCACGAGATGATGGCAAGAGGCTTAGTCAAAGATCTTGCCAGAAGACTTCAGACCCTAAGAAAGGAAAGAGGGTACAACCCCACTGATGTGTTAAACAAGGCCTCAATTCTTGAGCTAGATCCAGAATCACTAGAGATGATAAAGGATAGAACAAAGGAGATTGCCTTTCTTGTTAGGGTAAAAGAGGTCACTTTTGATGAATCCTGCAAGTCTTACAAAGATGACGATATTGATGGTCAAAAAATAAGAATTTCAGTAGAGTAATTGGTTAGCTTTTAGCTAATGGACCATAATAAATAAGAAAATTGAGTAATAGTATCATGGTAAAGCAGATTAGCCTTGATTCTTGGCAGATACACCACTTGGCTGAGCTTTTAAAAAAGGGCTCACTTGTGGTTGCAAAAACAGATTCACCTATTGTGCTTTACCGCCAGACACTAGAAGAAGAAGACAACTCATACGAGGAGATAGTGTGTACGCTAACTAAGGATTACGTCATTGAGCAGCTGGTAACCTCTGGAGGAGTACTACCGCCAAGCTTCCAGCAGCAATTGGTTTTTTCAATAAATGACTTTCCAGAAAGATTACTTCGAAAAAGCAGAGAGCTCTTCTTACAGACAGTTGATCTGCTTGAAGACCAGTTAAAATAATCATAACAGAATATAAGGACGAAAATTTGGAATTTTTTTCATGCGTTTACTTGAGTATCAGGCAAAGGAACTATTCTCAGAGTACGGGATTAAGGTTCCAAAGGGCTTAACTTCAAAGACCATAGAACAAGGTAAAAAGGACGCAAAAGAACTAGGCTTTCCGTTTGTTATCAAAGCCCAAGTACCTGTTGGGGGACGAGGAAAGGCAGGCGCTATACAAAAATGCAATAGCCAAGACGAATTTGATTTAAAATATCCACAGATTTTGGAAATGTCTGTCAAGGGAGAAAAAACTCGAGCAATATTACTTGAGAAAATGGCCCAAATCAAAAAGGAGTTGTATCTATCATTATTTTTGAATAGAGGAAAACGTTGCTATACCATTATTTCGTCTTCTGAGGGGGGAGTCGAAATTGAATCTGTAAAAAATCAGGTAATTCGTGAAGTCGGATTAGGCGATGTTGACAAGAATACTGCTGAAGAGGTAGCAAAAGAAATTGGTTTAGGAGGAAATTCTGTTCCTGAATTTGTAGATATGCTGCAAAGATTATCAAAGCTTACTATAGAAAAAGAAGCAGAGCTTGCAGAGATAAATCCAGTTGCTGTACTTGATGATGGGACACTACTTGCATTAGATGGCAAAGTCATCACAGATGATAACTCTAACTTTAGACATCCAGAGTTAGAAAAATATCAAGAGCGTTCTGAAATTGAAGTAAGAGCAGAAAAAAGTGGTTTTACACTAATCGAGCTTGATGGACAAATTGCAGTTGTTGGTAATGGTGCTGGTCTTGTCATGTCAACGCTTGATATGCTTTCGGATAATGGTGGGAAA
>DATBIP010000034.1:0-4350 GCA_036556885.1 Nitrosopumilaceae archaeon | reverse complement strand
GTTCTTGCCATCGGACCAATCTGTTCAATGCTGTTTGAATATGAAATCAGTCCATACCTACTAATCAAGCCGTAAGTAGGTTTGAAACCAACAATCGAGCAAAAACTTGCAGGATTTCTAACAGAACCTCCAGTATCTGAGCCAAGTGATGCAATGCATTCTAATGCACTTACTGCTACTGCACTTCCTCCAGAAGAGCCGCCAGGAACATATTCTGTATTCCACGGATTTTTGCTCGGCCCAAAAGCACTAAACTCTGTAGTAAATCCCATGGCAAACTCATCTAGGTTTGTTTTTCCAACAATTATTGCGTCTTGATCTTTTAATCTTGAGACCACAGTAGCATCATATGGAGCAACAAAATCCTCAAGCATTTTTGATGCACAGGTTGTTTTTGTTCCTTTGACACATATGTTATCCTTGATAGAAATTGGCATTCCCATACATGCGCCAACATCTTTTGATTTGATTTTTTTATCAACTAAACGTGCCTGATCTACTGCTTTGTCATTTAATGATAGATACGCATGAAGTTTAGAGTCAACCTTTTGAATTCTTTCAATAGTTTTTGAGACAAATTCTTCAGCAGTTATGTTGCCATTTTTAATTTCCTCGACATACTTTAGAGCAGAAATTCTTAGGTTCAACTCAACTCATCTTTGGTGCTCGGATGTAGGAACCCTTGTAATTTTTCAAACTTTGCATTAATTTTTCATCATAGGGAATGTACTTGTCATCTCTTAGTTCTTCAATAGCCTGCTCTTTAACATCAAGCTCTTCAGACTCTACATTTGCCTTATCTAGTATGTCAAAATATGATATTATTTTTTGTACTCTGTCTATATGTACAACATGATCATCAATTTCAATTCTCATCAATTTTGCAATATGCTCGATTTCTTCTTTTGATACCACTTGCCTCACCTATGGTGTCAGTCTATCCACATCTCTGGGATAAAATGTTGTATCGCGTATATTTTCAGTTCCAGTTAGTGCCATCATCAGCCTTTCAAGGCCAATCCCACATCCTGCATGTGGTGGAACTCCATAATCAAATGCTCCTAAATGATAATCAAATGCATCAATCTTCATTCCTTTGTTTTTCATCCGTTCTGCTAGTTCGTCTTTTTTCTCAATTCTTGTGCTCCCTGATGACAATTCCAAATCCCCAAACATTAAATCAAACGATTCTGAAATCTTTGGATTTTCCTTGCTCATCTTAACATAAAATGGCTTGGGGCCAGTAGGCCAATCCTTGATAAAATAAAATCCCTCAAGACCAATCTTTTTTAAATTTGAAGGATACAAATCATCGCCCCACTCCGTTTTAGCGCCTACTTTTTGCATTTTTTCAACTAGCTCAGAATAAGAGTATCTTGGTATCATATCAGGAAGACTAGGAACAATAAATTCAGAATCTGGATTATCCTTGGTATAGTTATTTATGGTTTGAATAGTGTTTTTGATCATTTTTTCAATTCTATTCATCACATCATTGTAATCAACAAAGGCTTCCTCAAAATCAATTGAGATTGCTTCTGCCAAATGTCTATTTGTCCTGGATGGCTCTGCGCGAAATATCGGGGCAATTTCAAAGACCTTTTCAAAGCTCATCGTAAGCTGCTCTTTGTACAACTGGGGGCTTTGTGCGAGAAATGCCTCTTTGTTGTAATAAAAAATTGGAAACAGCGCTGCGCCGCCTTCAGTAGCGGTGGCAATCAATTTTGGAGTGTTAATCTCAGTAAAACCCTCTTGATAAAAATAATCTCTGATTGATTTTAACACAAGACTTCGAGCTGTAAATATATTCTGCAATATTTTTCGTCTAAGATCAATTGGGCGAACCTCTAGTCTAGTGTCAATATTTTTTACAGTTTTTGCCTGTGGTTCAAAAGGAGGAATTTTTTCAACCTCTGAGAAAACTCTAAGCTCTTTTGGTACAATCTCTACTCCGTTTGGAGCTTTTGCTGAAGACTTGACCGTACCAACTATGCCAACTGAAGAATGCTCCTTGAGTTTTGAAATTTTTTCTCGAATCTCATCGGGGCACTCCCCTGCCTTGGCAACTATTTGGATTTCTCCTATCTTATCCTTGATAATCATAAATGAGATGTTTCCATGACCTCTTACGCTCAAAACCCATCCCATAACAGTTACATCTGAGCCATGCTTTGAGGGATCAAGCTCTTTTGAATAATGCGTTCTACGCAAATTTCCAAGTTCTGTTTTTATCAACTTCCATTTTGTCTAAACCTTCCTCTTAAAAATTTTCATTGGTAAATCTTTCATGTTTTGAACCTATTTCTTTCAATTCGCAGATAATAGTTAATCGTCTCATAGATTTTCTCCTCCACCGTGAGGCCGTATTCATTTGCTATTCTTAAAAAGTCGTGATAGTCCTTTTCACTCATTTTTATGATAAATTTGCGCAAGATGTAATTCTAGTGATCAGAGATAAAACCCAGATTCTTTTTTAATTTTTTATCCTGTGTTGAGGCAGAATCAAACTAGTCTGTTTTACTTGTGTTTATTATTACAAATCAGGAAATAATAATTCCTTGAGAGATGGAACCTCGTCTTTTACATCTACTTTTGTCAAATTTTTCTTTTTTATCTGTCCATAGGAGGTCAAGTCACGTTTAAAAAATGAGTCAACCGTCCAATCTAAAATCACTTTAATTTTTTTCCCTATAGAAGGCATTTGAAGTACATAATACGTTCTCCAGATCATCCATGGTATAATTCCCTGCAAATTATATCCAAATATCGATACAATTGCATTTCGCTTGCCAATTATTGCCATCATTCCCTTACTATGGTATGAAAATGAATTTAGCTTGCCTATGCCAGTTAATGCAACTTTGAGATTGTGAGCTACTGTATTGCTCTGATGAATTGCATGTTGTGCAGTAGGTGGATATGGTTTTCCAGTAGCAGTATCTATTATTTCTGCACAATCTCCCAACGCAAAAACATTGGGATAACCAATTAATCGTAAATGCTTGTCAACTTGCACCTTGCCTGATTTCTCATGTTCACATTTTAGCTCAGAAACTACGGGATCAACTGTAACCCCACCTGTCCAAATAAGGGTTGTACAAGAAATTTTCTCATTATTATCAAGCATGACGTAGTCTTCGTCTGCATCAATTGCTTTGGTATTAGTTAGGATTTGCACTCCTTGGGTCTTCAAATAAGCCATTGCTTTTTTGCCAAGCGATTCACTTACCTCAGGCAGGATTCCTGCCTTTGATGAAACTAAAATCATGTTAATTTTTTCTGGATTGATGTTTGGATACATACGAGCTGCAGATTCTCTAATTAGATGATTAATCTCTCCTATCGTTTCAACTCCAGCAAATCCGCCACCAACAACAGTAAACGTCATTAGTTTTTGTTGCAAGTCAGGATCACTTGTTTGCCCAGCATTTTCAAGCATGTTTATTGCATGGTTTCGAATTACAATTGCATCCTCAATTGATTTTATAGTAAACGAATGTTTCTCAATGTTTTTGTTTCCAAAAAAGTTTGTTATGCTTCCTAATCCAATAACTAAATAATCGTATTCTAATGCATGTACCTTGCCATCAAAGAGTCTGCTTATTGTAACTAATTTTTGCTCCAAATCAATTGATGACACAACTGCCTGATAGAACTTTGCACGTTTGCAGAATGTCCTAATTGGAATTGAAATATCTCTTGGGTGAATCATTCCTGAAGCTACCTCAGGAAGCATTGGAGTAAATAAAAAGAAATTATTTTGATTTACAATGCTAATGTCAACGTTTACCTTATCTTGAAACATATCTTGAATTTCTCTAAGAATATTGACTCCGGCAAACCCTCCACCTAAAATTAGAACCTTCTTAACTGAAGGAAAATCTGATTTGTGAATATACTGTATGTGCTGCTCAAGAGTCCTTTTTTTGCGAAATTCTACATCACATTTGCTGCATCGATGCATGACAGTTTTTTATCAAATCAATACCAAAAGAGCATGTCTGTGCATACACAACACACAAAATGAATAATTTTATTCACTAACTTTCATCATTTTTATGCCTGAATCAAAAATACCGAATCATGGTTTTATCAAACAGAGAAAAAGCCGTTTCAATAATCTCTAATGCCATCTCGGCATATTCCATATACACTCAAAAAGGGACTTTACCAGATAACCAATCCCTAATTGATTTTATCTTAAAGGCAGCACCAGATGAGCTAAAACCTGAGATCACTATGGATTTAATTGATGAGGTATTTGACTACGTTTCCAAAACTCATGATATCTCTTAGTATGTATTTATGCAAATTTTATTCAATTAATGCTCTACCACAAGAAGGGCATTT
>DATBIP010000033.1:0-2526 GCA_036556885.1 Nitrosopumilaceae archaeon | reverse complement strand
ATACTAATATTAGAAAGATGTTCTTCTGTTGCATGCAAATTGGATTACTAGGGAAAACTAACGTTGGAAAATCAACGTTTTTTTCTGCAGCTACTGAGGCTCCAGTTACAATAGGTAATTTTCCGTTTACAACAATAGAGCCAAATGTTGGGGTGGCATACGTACTAACAGATTGTGCCTGCAAACACTTTGGCATAAAACATCAAATCCCACTATGCAAAAATGGCATACGATTTGTTCCAATCAAGCTCATTGACGTGGCTGGTCTTGTTCCTGGTGCACATGAAGGAAAAGGACTAGGCAATCAATTTCTAGACGACTCAAGGCAAGCAGAAGCATTGATTCATGTGGTAGATATTGCTGGCTCTACAGATATTCATGGTCAGCCGGTACCAATTGGTACTCATGATCCATTAGAAGATGTAAAATTTGTAGAAGAAGAGTTTGAGCTATGGTTTAAACAAATTTTAGAACGCGAGTGGACAAAACTGACAAAAGAAATTGAACAAAAAAAATCAAAACTTGTTGATGGAATTGCTAAACGTTTTAGCGGTTTATCAATTAAAGACTATCAAGTACAGGAAGTTTTACAAAATTTACAACTCTTAACAAAAAAACCAACTGAATGGAAAGACTCTGATCTAACATCATTTGTAAAAGAATTAAGAACAAAAACAAAGCCCATATTGATTGCAGCTAACAAAGCAGATCTTTGCAAGGATCTTACAGTTGTTGAAAAAATAAAAAATAACTCTAAGGTTATACTTTGCAGTGCCGAAACAGAGTTACTTTTGAGAAAAGCCTCCAAAGCTGGTTTAGTTAATTATATTCCAGGAGAAACTGGTTTTACACTTAAAGAAAATGTGGAAATTTCCTCACAACAAAAAAAAGCCTTAGATTTGGTAAACTCAGTTTTTTCAAAAATCAACTCAACAGGAATACAAAATGTCTTAAATTCAATTGTGTTTGATGTATTAAAATTAATTGTAGTATATCCAGTTGAAGATGATTCAAAACTTTGTAATAAAGATGGAGAAATTCTTCCTGATGCAAAACTCTTATCTCCAAATTCTAATGCAAAAAATCTGGCAGAAACAATCCATGCTGATTTAGCAAAAGGATTCTTACATGCAGTTGATGTAAAAACAAAACAAAGAATTGGGGCAGATCACCACCTTAAAAATGGAGATGTAATTAAAATCGTCTCAAGTATGAGTAGGGGATAAAATGCTGTGTTTAGGAATTGAAAGTACTGCTCACACTTTTTCTTGCGCCGTTCTTGAAAAAAAACACAAACAAGGGATAATATGCTCTGATGTACGCAGAATATATCGTCCTCCTGACGGTGAGGGTATTCATCCTCGAGAAGCTTCCAGACACCATATTGAAGCAAGCTCAATTGTACTTTCAGAATGTTTACAACAAGCCAAAGTTAGAATTAATGATTTAGATCTTATTTCATATGCTGCTGGTCCTGGCCTAGGACCCTGTCTACGAGTTGGTGCTGTGGTTGCTCGCTCATTGTCTGCATATTATCAAATACCAATCTATCCTGTAAATCATGCAATTGGACACATAGAATTAGGTAAACTTCTAACAGGGGCCAAGAACCCTCTCGTACTTTTGGTTTCAGGTGGCCATACAATGTTACTTGCATTTATGATGAATAAATGGCGAGTATTTGGAGAAACTTTAGACATTACGCTAGGCCAGCTACTTGATCAATTTGGAAGATCTGCAGGATTTGCATCACCTTGTGGTAAACAAATTGAAATCTTAGCTGGCAAAACTACAAACTATTTACCATTACCATATTCAGTTAAAGGAAACGATGTATCATTTTCTGGATTACTATCAGCTGCAAATTCTCTAATTCCAAGGGGATTGGAAGATGCATGCTATTCTCTTCAAGAAACTGCTTTTGCAATGATTGCTGAAGCAACAGAACGCGCGCTTTCATTTACCAAGAAAAAGGAATTGCTAGTTGTAGGTGGTGTTGCAGCAAACAAACGATTATCAGAAATGTTAAAGAGCGTTTGTAAGAGACAAAATTGTAAATTTTTTGTCACTCCACTTAGATTTTCAGGGGATTGTGGTTCCCAAATTGCCTGGACAGGACTTTTAGAATCACAGACAAAGAAAAGCTCTGATATTTCAAATACATTTGTTAAACAATCTTGGAGATTAGATACTGTTGAAATTACCTATTGATTTTTGAAATCTTTTAAGGCCTCTTGTAAAGTTTCAAGCCAGCTTCCAGTACTAAAAACTCCGAATTTGTAGTTTTTTTCTCCCTCAGCTGTTTTTACCTTAATACACACTTTTTTCATAAATCTGCCTTCCTTCCACACCTCAGTCACATCTCCTAATGAGACATTCAGCACGGTTTCTCCAAACTTTTTTGCAAAATCCATAATTCTTCCACGCGTTTTATCAAATGCAATTCTTTTGTTAGTTAAAGTCAAAATTCCCTGTCCCAAGGAATCTTCATTACAATCTTCTTGCCTAATTTTTTTTTCAGAACTT
>DATBIP010000032.1:0-6166 GCA_036556885.1 Nitrosopumilaceae archaeon | reverse complement strand
ACCCATATCACACTGGATAAGAAGATAAGCCATTTCCATGCGTTTTCTAGCTTATTTCTATAATAAAAAGATGGTTGATAATTGTCATGACGAAAACTGTCACTTTTAACTTTGATAATTAAGGTTTGTTTTTAAATTAGTATATGTAAAAAAAATTCTATGGCACACACATTTGTGAAAGATGTTATGAAAAAAAATGTCATTACAATTGATTCTTCTATGACAATAAAGGATGCAGCTTCTATGATGGATGATGCTAATGTAGGATGTATTATTATTACAAAAAACAACATTCCTTCAGGAATATTGACAGAAAGAGATTTTGTAAAAAGAATTGCTGCAAAAAACAAAATACTCTCAACTCCTGTATCGGAGGTAATGTCTTCTCCACTTATCGCGATTCAACCAGAAGAAACTGTTTGGGAGGCAGCTGAAACAATGAAACAAAAAGGAGTTCATAAATTGCCAGTACAGGAAGGAAACATGATAATTGGAATAATCACTACTACCGATATCGTTAAAATTTGTAGCATTGGCTCTGATTCTAGCATGCGACATATCTGTGACCAAATTCTATTACGAATTAAAGATACAAAATCATCTAGGTGACCATATGGTCTATTCTTGTCACACGATAAAGTTTGAACATATGGAACTCATTATTTGTACACATTGGATGCAGGGGGTTTCAGAAAGAGGAGTTTCCTACAAAGCAAAGCATGATCCGTATTCTAAAATGCTAATTGAATTCTCAAATGGAACAAAAAAGTTATTTCATGTTCCAAAAGATCACGTAGTCTTAGTTTTAAACAATGTAGCACATTTTACAGGCGAAGAGTCTTAGATTAAAAAAATAAAAATTATTTGTTTTTAATGATACAATAATTTACTTTACCACTAAAACAGGTTTGGTCGATTTGTGCATTACGTAGTTTGAGGTACTTCCAAAAAATTTTTCTTTAGCTCCCCCCACACCGCGTGCACCAATAACAATAATGTCTGTATTGGCACCTTTTCCCACATTGACTATAGCCTCACCTGGTTTTCCACCAGCAGTTTTCCATTTGAACGGAATGCCAGCATTCTCAACCTTTCGTTTTGCTACTGCAATTGCACGTGTTGCGTTTAATTGTGCTTGTCTTTCCATTGATTTTGAGAATTTTAATCCTGCTTTCCATGGAAGCTGAAACACAAAAAGAGCAGTAATAGTTGCATCTCCACCTGCTGCAAGTGTAATTGCTTTATCTAGGCCACGAAGTGCATTTTGTGAGCCATCGATTGGTACCAAGATGTTTTTTAATTTTTGAACCATACCATACCTCACATTTGGCAGCTTATAAGAAATTTGGTTAATTTCCAAAACTGAAATTATGTGTAGTCAATTATTTGAATAACTAAGTAAATTATAGTTCATTGAGCATTCCAAGATTGTCAAGATTTACCTTATTTTTGTCTGCACGAATATAATATTCTCCATCAACTGAAAACCCTCTAACATTTTCTCCTTTTTGCCAAGTTTTTGAGGACCCATTGTAAATGGTCATGTAAGTTTTGCCTTTTTTTAGGTTTGATACAACAACTTCCCTATCCACAATTTTTCCTTCACTAATCTGTCCATCTAGATCTTCATGTTGCATTACCTGAAGAATTCTTTTGTGATCAGGACTGTACCGAACTTCTGAAATTAAATATTGTGCCCATTTAACCATGTCAATTCGTTTTTAATTTTGAAATCATCCTATATTTAATTCTCATCGAACAATTAAGACTGGGCATCTTGCTAACTCTGAAACTTTTCTGCTTGTGCTACCCAATACCTTTAGTTTTTTAATTCCATGTAGTCCTTGACTCCCAATTACAATTAGTGTGATCTTCTTTTGTTTTGCATACTTTAAGATTTCATCAGTAATATTGCCTGAAACAACTTTGGAATCTGCCTTTATTCCTTTTATTCTGCACTTTGAAACTTGTGTAACTAACATTTGTGTAGCCTCTTTTCTTGCAGCAATTGTTAATCGTTTTATTGCATCAATTGATGATGAACTAGCCATACCTAAGAGCGAGCCTGGTGGTCGAATATAATCTACGTTTACAACGCTAATAATATCAATTTTGGACTTGTTCTTTTTTGCAATCTCTATTGCCTTATCCACAGCATTTTTTGAATATGTTGAGCCATCAAATGGAACAAGAATTCGATCTAGTATGTTTGGAGCCATTACTTCACAACCATTACGGGGATCTTGGCTTTATGAACAATTGCATTTGATACACTACCTAAAAATGCCTCTTTAACAAAACCTCTTCCACGAGCTCCAATGACTAGTAAATCAAATTTCTTAGGCACTGCCATTTGTTGAATTTCACATGTAGGGCTTCCACGAGTAATTTTTGACCTAAAAAGAATTCCTCTTTGTGCAGCTCTTACTTTTGCATCCTTCATGAATTTTCTTGCTTCTTTTTCAGGCTGAATAAAATATGGAATTACTGCATCTGTCACATTTCTTGGATATATTGGTATGATGTATAACCCTGTAATAGTTGCATGGCATGCCCTTGCAATTGATATTGCTTCATCTAGTCCTCTAAATGAATTCTTAGAGCCATCTAGCGTTACAAGAATTTTTTTAATTTTATTTCTTATCATGATTAACACATTTTTATTTTAAGATTTAACTTGTATGGAGATTATCATACATAAGAATACCTGGACTCCAATTATGATGGTTATAATGTCTCTTTATCATCATATCCTTTCTCGCCTGCGAATTTTTCTAATCTGCCCAACTGAAGAGTAGCAAATATCATAATTGCTCCAACTATAGATATCAAATATTCTTCAACACCAACTGCAAGACCAATCCCTGCTACTACCCATAGCGTTGCAGCACTTGTAATTCCTCTTACATGACCACGTTGAGCAATTATACTTCCTGCACCAAGAAAACCAATTCCTGTAACAACACCCGCAGCAACTATGCCTGGTTGAATATCAAATGAAAGTGAAACAATGGTAAATATTGTCGCCCCAAGACAGACTAACATATGTGTTCGAAGTCCAGCAGGTCTTCGCTTTAACTCTCTTTCAAATCCAATAAGTGCACCAAGGGTAACCGATAACAATAATTGAAATAAGATTTGAATATCAAAACTTCCAACAATTTCTTCAAAAACCATATGTCAACACTTCACTGGTTCTTTTTATCATCTTTTATTTTAAAGAATAACCAATTCTTCTCAGCAGGCCTAAAGTGTAAGAGACAATAATTTCCTTTCAATTTTTTGCCGTGGATATTAAAAATAATTTTCTTTGATTCTTTTTCTTTTATGTCAAACGTGCCTATATCCCAAGTTTTTACTTGACCTGCTCCATAATTGCCTTCTGGTATGATCCCTTCAAATAATGCATACTCTAATGGATGATCATCTACTGCTACGGCGAGTCTTTTTTCGCTTACTACTATTGGAGGTGATTTTGGCAGTGCCCAACTTTTCAACACGTTATCAAACTCAAATCTAAGATCCCAGTGCAATCTTTTTGCATGATGCTCTTGAATCACATAAACTGGTCTTTTCAATTTCTTTTTATCATATTTTTTTATAATATCTTCGCAAAAACTTTCGCTAATTTCTTGTGACATTACACATCAAATCTTTAATGAAGATTTTGTTAGAACTCTTTTGATGCATGTTCTTTAACAGTATTGAAAAATTCTTCATATTCTTCATCAGTCTGTGAGCGTCCGTATTCAGAGTAAAACCACGAAATAAATTTGTGTTCTATTTTTCCGTATACATATCCCAGTTGAAAGTCTTTAGACTTTCTTACACTAAACAATGAATCTTTTTCTAAATCCTTCCAACGCTCTTCCATCTCGGTAAATTGTTCTTTTGACATTTCAAGAAGTTTTCTTAATTGTTCTTTTACTTTTTTTTCCATAGAATATCACTTTACAATCACTACCGGAGCAGACGATTTGTGTAAAACGTAATTTGAAACACTTCCTAAGAATATGTCTTTAATGCCACTTTGCCCTCTTGCACCAATTACGATAATATCATAATTTAGTGATTTTGCAAATTTAACAATGGAATAACCAGGATCGCCAAAATCGATTTTTTTGTTAAACACAATTCCATTTTGTGCAGCTCGAATTTTTGCACGCTCCATCACCCTATCTGCCATCTTCAATGCTGCTTTTTCTGGATTTTGTAATCTTCTAAAAGCTTTGGCTGGCACTCGAGGAAGAACAAATATTCCTGTTAATGTAGATCCACCCTGTCTGGCTAGGTATATTGCAGTATCTAAACCTCTAAACGAATTTTTAGAGCCATCCAGTGGTACAAGTATCTTCTTCCAAATCATAATGCTTGTTGTTATTTCATTTAATTTAAGTCGGTGGTAATTCTCGCAATTGAAACTCAGAAATGGAAATAGTCTTTGTTCAAATATACCAGAATAATTCCTTGAATTTATGATAAAAAAGCAGATTAGAAATATACTAGTACCACTTGATGGCTCACAAAACTCTATTCGAGGATTAGATGTGGCTATCTATGTTGCTCGCCAATGCCATGCCATAGTTACGGGAATTTACATAATGCCAATATCAATTATTGCCACAGTTCCGTCTAGTACTCCATTTTATTCAACTTCCACTATTCCATCATTTAACATTATCAAAAAATTAAAGGATGACGCTAAACGTTTTTTGGAATCAGCAAAAGTAAGGGCAGCCCAACGTGGCATTATGTTAAAAACAGTAATTATGGAAGGACAGCCTGGGCTTGATGTTATTAGAGTAGCTCACAATAAGAAGAACAAAGTTGATCTAATTGTTGTAGGCTCTAGAGGAAGAGGTTCTGCTAAAGAATTATTCTTTGGAAGTACATCAAATTACATCCTACATAAAGCAAAGATGCCAGTTATCGTTGTAAAATGACAACTCAGAATGTTTCAATTTTTAATAATTCACAAATCGAAGATTCCTTACTATCTGTAAACTAATTTTTTAATTTGCTATTACTTCTTTTAGGAGATCTTTTCTAATTAGAATTGGTGCACTATAAAATGTTGCAAGAGCTATTGCATCAGATGCTCGGTAGTTTCTCAAAACAAGATCCTTTTTTCCTGCAAAGTATAGATTAGCACGCACTGCGTCTCCACTTTGATACAACTTTACTTTGACCAATAGTAGTTCGCTTTCTTCGCAAATATCTTCTATCATGTTGTAAATTGTTGGCAATGAATCACGTTTGCCCTCAAGAAAATTTGAAATGTATCTTGCAACTTCTCCTGAAAATGCTGAAATTGGAAACTCTTTTCCATCATCTGTTTTTAAAAGTACAACTCCTTGTAGAGCTAAAGGATCAGCTAAACCAACCCCATGAATCATAGCTAACTCATAATCCGAGTCAATCTCTTGGTCAATTCTAAGAGGCACTTTGGTTTCTATAATAGAACTTTTTATGTTAATTAATTTTATTATCTTATGATAGAAATTTTTCAAAGTTGAGAATTGATTTTTTATCATTTTAAAATACCCTCTCAGAAGGTTTTCGCTCATACGATTTATCATTAAGATTCAAAGTTTTTCTAATAGCAGCAGCTCTGTTTCTAATTGTGACTTCGGTAATGTTAGCTGCTTTTGAAATGTCTCTTTGGGAATATTTTTCATCCATTTTTACGCAAGCAAGATACAAAGCAGTAGCTGCCAAGCCAGTTGGGCTTTTTCCAGCAATCTCTCCACTTTTTTCATAATCATAAAGAATCTTTGCAGCTAGACGTTTTGATTTTTCTGAAATGCCTATTTTATTGCCAATTCTTGCTAAGCAATAAACTGAATTGACTACTGGCATCTTTAGGTCTAATCTTTCTACAAGAACTCTATAACATTTGGCAAGCTCTTTTCTTTTTACATTACTTACAATCTCTATGTCCCTTAATGTTCTTGGGGTTTCTGCTTCTCTGCATGCAGCGTATAAGGCTGCGCCTAGTAGTGATGGAATTGATCTGCCTCTAATCAGATTTTTTTCTACAGCCTTTCTGTAAATGTAAGCCGTTTTTTCAATTGTAGCTTCTGTAAGACCAAGTTTGTCTTTTAGTTTTGTAAGTTCATTAAATGCAATTCTAAAATTTCTATCAGATGATTTGTGGGCCTGGCTT
>DATBIP010000031.1:0-5978 GCA_036556885.1 Nitrosopumilaceae archaeon | reverse complement strand
AATTTGAAATCTAAGAAATTAATTAATGAGTTTAAAAATGAAAAAATTTCTATCAAAAAAGATTCTATGGATGTAACTGGAGGCATGACAAGAAAAGTATTCGAGGCTACAAAAATTTCAAAAATGGGATTAAAAGTTTTTTTTGTAAATGGGAATAAACCTAATAGAATTGTAAATGCCATAAATGGAAATAAGTTTGAAGGTACGTTGTTTAGGTGATTAATAATGTCTGATGAATTTCTCATTCTTGTGGATAAAAACGATAATCCAATTGGGTTAGAAGAGAAAATGAAGTGTCACTTACCAAATGGAAAATTACACAGAGCATTTACTGCTCTTTTATTTGATAAAGAAGGAAAATTGGTTCTAACACGAAGGAGTCCAAGTAAAATGCTATGGCCAGGGGATTGGGATGGAACTGTAGCTAGTCATCCAAGAAAAAATGAGACCTATATTTCTTCAGCAGAACGGAGAATGCCTGAAGAAATTGGCATATCATGTAAATTTGATTATCTTTTCAAATTTGAATATCATGTTCCATACAAAAATATAGGTTCGGAAAATGAAATATGCGGTACTTTATTAGGACTAATTGAAAAGTCTTCCAAATTTAATTTAGTAGAGGATGAAATTTCTGAGATTAAATGGAGCAGTCCTAAGCAATTAATGGATGAACTTCAGAAAAATCCTGAAATTTACTGTCCTTGGATGATTATTGCTTTGTATCTACTTCCAAATTCAGAAAAATCAATGATATCAAAATACAAATCAATAATTTCAAAATGGACTACTCCAGAAATGGCAAAGTCCTTAGAAGAGGCAATTAGATATCATTTGAAGGATAATAATTGGAGGTTACTCAACTGATGAATTCTGATTCACTTATAAAAAATACAAAACCAGTTAACCGATATCTCGAATCAAAATTAAAAGGAAATCCAAAACAATTGTATGATGCAGCCTCGTATCTGATTGTAAATGGTGGTAAAAGGCTACGACCATTCTTGGTTATAAAAAGCTGCGAAATTTTAGGAGGGAAATTAAAAAATGCTATACAAGCTGCAGGTGCAGTTGAAATGATTCATAATTTCACCCTTGTCCATGATGATATCATGGACAATGATGAAATGCGTCATGGAGTTCCAACGGTACATAAAAAATTTGGACTACCAATTGCAATTTTAGCAGGAGACGTTTTGTTTTCAAAAGCATATCAGATACTTTCTAATTCTAATCTGCCTCCTATCGCACTAAATGAACTTGTTTCAAGATTAGCAAAAGCATGTGTTGATGTTTGTGAAGGACAGTTATATGATATTAAAATGGCAGAATCAAAAAAAATTCCTTCCCAATTAGATTACATTAAAATGATTGAGAAAAAAACTGCAGCACTTTTTGATGTTTCATGTTCAATGGGTGCAATATGTGCAAATGCTAAACCAAAAGATATTGCAAAATTATCTTCCTTTGGAAGAAATCTTGGAATAGCTTTCCAAATTACAGACGATCTTATTGGAATTATGGGAGATACCAAGATGACTAAAAAACCCGTAGGAAATGATTTAAGAGAAGGTAAAAAATCTCTGCCTATTGTTCTAGCTATAACAAAATCTAAAGGAAATGATAAAAAAACTATTTTGAAGACTTTTGGAAATCCTAATGCTACAAAAAATGACATAGAAAAGGCTGTGGGTGTAATTCGTGCGTTGGGAATAGAAAAAATCGTAAGGAAACAAGCACTTCAGTATTCAGAAAAAGCAAAAGAATCTCTGAGTAGTTTCTCAGGAACTCCTAAAGAAGAATTACTAAATCTTCTAAATTTTGTAGTAAAAAGGAGTTTGTAACTTGGATGAAAATTTAAAAAATGAGATAAGAAAATGTGCATTACAAAATGCCATTGAGCATGACGGTAAAACAAAAGACAAGATTGTTCTATCAAAAATTCTTGGCAGCAGACCTGACCTTCGTAATAAGGTAAAGGAAATAACTGATGAAATTACATCTATTGTGGCTGATGTTAATAATACTCCATTAGATAAGCAGATTATTGAAATTGAAACAAAATTTCCTGAATTATTAACTAAATCTGAAAAAATAGTGGAAGAAAAAAAAGGACTTCCTCCTTTAGAGGGAGCAATATATGGAAATGTGGTAACAAGATTTCCTCCAGAACCAAATGGATATCCTCACATCGGTCACGCAAAGGCTGCTATAATTAATGAAGAATATGCCAAGATGTATGGAGGAAAAATAATCCTCAGAATGGATGATACTAATCCAGAAAATGAGAGATTAGAATTTTATGCAGCAATTAAAGTTGGTCTAGAATGGTTAGGAATTAAATTTGATAAAGTAAAAAATACGTCGGATGATCTTGAGATAATTTATCAAAAAGGTAAAGAGATTATTCTTTCTAACAAAGCTTATGTTTGCACTTGTAAACGTGAAGCAATTAGTAAGAATAGACGTGAAATGAAATCATGCAAATGTAGTTTTTTAGATCAAAATCAAAATGAAGATGGATGGAAGAAGTTATTTGAAGAATATTCTGCAGGTCAAGCAATTGTTAGATTTCGAGGAGATATGAAATCTCAAAATACAGTTATGCGGGATCCTGTTTTATTTAGGATAATTGAAGAACGTCATCCATTACTTGGAGAAAAATATAGAGTTTGGCCAAGCTATGATTTTGCTGTTGCTATTGAAGATAGTTTAGATGGTGTTACTCATGCATTCAGATCTAAAGAATATGAACTTCGAAATGAACTCTATTATGCTATTCTAGATGCATTAAACATGAGAAAACCGACGGTTTTGGAATTTTCTAGATTAGAATTTAAGGGAATGCCTGTTTCAAAACGGATCATAAAACCATTAATTGAGAATGGAAAAATTTCTTGGTATGATGATCCTAGACTTCCTACATTAGAAGCATTAAAGAAACGTGGTATAACGCCTGAAGCGATTAGGAAATTCATCATCTCCTTAAGCTTTACAAAAGCAGATACCCTAGCACCTTTTGATGCACTAGAGTCTTTTAACAGAAAAGAGATAGATTCTAAAAGTATTAGATTGCATATGGTAAAAAATCCACGAAAGTTATTTGTAAAGAATCTTCCTTTTACAGAAGTTGAGCTACCTAATCATCCGACTGTGAATCTTGGAAAACGAATTATTCAGACGGACGGGAATATTTTTCTTTCAGCTGATGATACAACGAATGTTTCCACTGGAAGTCAATTAAGATTAATGGGTCTTGGAAATGTGAAAATTATTCAAGCAAATAATGATTTAGAAGGAGAGTATAAAGGAGATGATGTAAAGGTAGATTTTCCTAAAATTCAATGGGTACCACAAAAAAATGTTCATAATTTGAAAATACTAATTCCAAAACAATTGTTCATTGATGAAGAGTTTAATGAAGACAGCCTTGAGGAGTTGGACGCTTATACTGAACCCCATTACTTAGAATTAAAAGATGGTTCAGAAATACAATTTGTAAGATTTGGGTATTGTAGAAAAGATTCTGCAAACCAAGCTATTTACACTCACAAGTGAATAAAGATGAAAATCGGGCGATTTATGGAATCTGGAAAGGAAACCTTTGGATTTGTAAAAGATGATCATGTTGCAACAAGAGAAGAAATAACATATGAAACTGGAGTTCCCTTACCTTATAGCATCAAAGATTTTCTTTTTGATGGTTGGTTTGAAGAAATTAAGAACAAAACTGCAGAATTATCATATAAGGAAAGTCTGTCTAGTTATACTATTCTTGCACCAATTCCCAATCCTCCTAAAATAATTTGTCTTGCATTCAACTACATTGATCATGCTAAAGAACAAAACAAACAACCACCAGAAGATCCAGTAATTGTTATGAAACCAAGAACAACATTAACAGGCACAAATTCAGATATTCGTAGTCCTGCTTTCGTAAAAAAGTTAGATTATGAAGTTGAACTAGCGATTGTTATAGGGAAAACATGCAAAAACATAGATGAGCACAAAGCTCTAGACATGATTTTTGGATATATGATACTAAATGACGTGTCAGCAAGGGATATCCAATATGGAGATAAGCAGTTTACGCGAGGTAAATCCTTTGATACGTTTGCACCATGTGGTCCTTGGATAACAACCTCTGATGAGATACATAATCCACAGAATCTCAAAATGATAACTAAAGTCAATGGGGAACTAAGACAAAATTCATCTACATCAAAAATGTTTCTAAAGATTCCTTCAATTATTTCAAAATTAAGTAAAGTTATGACATTAGAAAAAGGAGATATAATTTCAACTGGGACACCCGAAGGGGTAGTTTTGAATAATCCTAATTTAGAATTTTTAAAAGATGGTGATAAGATAGAAATGGAAATTGAAAATTTGGGAAAGTTAAAAAATACTGTAAGATTTTGTGATTAATGAAATTTAAGTTTCTTTTTTAACTAAAAGTTAAGCATTACTAGTCTCATATCTATCAGATGATTAGAAAAACTATTAAGAATAATCGATTGGATTACAGTATGGGAAAAATAATTGTGGGTAAAAAATCTGATATTCCACTAGGTAAAATGATTAAGACTTCAGTTGATGGAAAAGAAATTTTGATTGTAAACTCTGATGGAAATTACTATGCCATAGATGACACATGTACTCATTCTGGGGCAAGTCTTTCAGAAGGAAAACTTGAAGGTTCTATAGTTACATGTGGTTGGCATGGTGCTGAATTTGACTGTAAAAGTGGCAAACTAGCAAAATTTCCAGCAAAAATTAGGGATTTAAAATCGTACAAAGTAGTTTTAGAATCAGATGAAGTTTCTGTAGAGGTATAAATTAAAAACTAGCAGATGTTTTGAAAGATGATAACTATGGTAGACAAAAAAAATCAAAATCAGGCATACCTTCAAAATGCTATTGATACATTAAATCAATTAGCAGCCAATCCATCAACCCCCAAAAATATTAGAAAAAATATTCAAGATTTAGCAAATGAGCTAAAAGCTGAAGAGTATTCAATGTCAGTTCGAGCATCAAACGCCATCAGTACGTTAGATGATATTACACAGGATCCGAACATGCCTTCTTATGTTAGAGTGACACTATGGCAGGCGGTTTCAACTCTTGAAAATATACGAGAATAATCAACCAACAGTTATGAAGTTAGAAGATTATTTATCTTCCCTTCCAAATGGAATAATTTCAGGTGAGGATGTTCAACTTCCTGACCGTTCATTTAGACAAATTTTTGAATTTGCAAATTTAGGTAGAGATGATGTTTTCTATCATTTAGGATGTGGAAATGGAAGAGGAGTAGAAATAGCTCTTGAGGAATTTAGAGTAAAAAAAGCAATAGGCATAGACATTGATAGAAAAAAAATTGATATAGCTAAAAATTCACTTCACGAAAAAAAATTTGATAATTATAAGATACTAAATGAAGATATTCTTAACTCAAATTTCAATGATGCGACAGTGATTTTGTTCTGGTTTACAGATACAAAAATTATTGAAAAGATGATTCCAAAATTTGAAAATCTGAAAAATGGATGTAAAGTTATTACAATTTGGGGACCATTACCAGGTTATCTTCCTGACCGTGTTGATTTTCCATTTATTATTAATCAGATTCCTCTAAAGCCAGCAAGTGATCTTAGAGAACAACTTTTGGCAGTATTTGGAGCAAAGTGTATAGATTTTGTAAATGCATGGGAATATGCTGAACGATATACTAAGGCTATAGGCGTACCAGAGGCAGGAAATGATAGATTTCTAACCATCATTCAATCATTAGTAATATGGATTAATGCAAAGAATATGGGGATAGCTTGTACTGATAAAATGCCCCCTGCGATTAAAAATTATATTGGAATTTTACGAAATTTTTTTAACATTGAAGTAGAACACTTAATTAAATGAAAAAATTCTGAGTCATCTTTTTATCCAGTAAATGACAAATGATGTTATGCAAGATA
>DATBIP010000030.1:0-13998 GCA_036556885.1 Nitrosopumilaceae archaeon | reverse complement strand
ACTACAGATTCTCTTTCTGAGATAATTACAGGCAATTAAAATGAAGTCATTTCATAATTACATCACAAAAAATAACCGAACTTTCAAAAATGTGTGTTCAGGACGAACACCCTTAGTATTATTACTTTACAAATCAAAACACTTTCTATGCAACAAAGGTGTGGAGTCAAATGAGTAGAGCAGCCTCAAAAATCTTAGTAGTAGATGATGCATCGTTTATGCGAACTCTTCTTAAAGATATTATCAAAAGTAACGGACTAGCATCAGAAATCTATGAAGCTGCAGATGGTATTGAAGGAGTAAAAGCATATCAAAAAATCAGACCGGATCTGGTAACCCTGGACGTAAACATGCCAAGAGCTGACGGAATTCAAGCACTACGAGCTATTCTTAAAATTAATCCGCAAGCTAAAGTAGTTATGATTACATCTGTTGAAGAAAAACACATTGTTCAAGATGCCATTAAACTAGGTGCCAGAGATTATGTTGTAAAACCATTTGATCGTGCTAATGTTCCTCTTACATTAAACAAAGTGATTCGACAAAAATAATTTTTTTGAGTTTATTTTAGAACTTTCTATTAATCCAATAGATTTTAGACCAATTGTAATAGTAAAAATTGAGATTGATAAAATTACAATTGCGCCTGATGGTGTAATATCAAACACATATGAGATTATTATTCCACATACTACAGAAAAGATTGCAAAGACGATTGAAAGAATAGCAGTTTGTTTGAAGCTACGACCATACATTATTGCAGTTACATTTGGTATTACAAATAAAGCAGAAATGAGTAATAACCCAACTAATTGTATTGAAGTTACAACGGTAACTCCAGCAATGAAAACTATAAGATAGTTTATCTTTTCTACAGGAATTCCACTAACTTTAGCTTGTTCTTCATTAAAAGTAGAATAAATTAATTCTCTGTACAGTAATAAAATTATAATTAAAATTATTCCTGTAAGAGCAAGAATAAGAACTGTATCTTCAACACTTACTAGTAATATGCTACCAAAAAGAAAGCTGAGAATATCAACATTAAAACCGCCAGATAAACTAATTAAAATTAATCCTACAGCAATTCCTGAAGAAAGTAAAACTGCTACCGAGGCTTCACCTGAAATATCAAATTTCTGTTTTATTCTTGTAATGACTAGCGCACTGATTAGTGAAACTACATAAGCAGTCCACATTGGATAAATTCCCATCAAAAGTCCTGCTGCAATTCCTCCAAACGAAGTATGAGCTATTGCATCACCAAACAGAGAATATCTTCTCAATACTAAAAATAGACCCACTACGGAACATAACAAAGCAATTGCTATGCCAGAAACCAACGCTCTTTGCATAAAACCATAAGAAAAAATTTCTAATATCATGACTCTATATGATGATGCATATGTTTTTGCATTGAAGCCTCGGAATATTTTTTGACTAGTTCTTCGTTGCTAAAAAACTCATTAGATATTCCATGGAAAAATAGTGTTTTATCTAGACATGCCACCTTATTTGCAAGTTTATTTACAGCATCTAAATCATGAGATGCCCAAATTATTGTAATGTTTTGTGTTTTGTTGAGCTCATGTAATATCCCATAGAATAATTCAGTACTTTGAGCATCAATTCCTGTAACAGGTTCATCTAAAATTAGAATTTTAGGATCTCCAACTAGTGCTTTTGCTATGAATACCCGTTGTTGCTGACCTCCTGACAACTCTCCAATTCTCTTATGATCTAGCTCATGAATCCACACATCCTGAAGAACTTTATCTACTCTTTTTTCATCGGATTTTTTTCTCAAGCCCATTCTTACAACTTCTCTAACTGTGATTGGAAAATTCTTCTCAAAAACAGGCTTTTGTGGAACGTAACCTACATCTCTTAGATATTTTTTAGAATCTCGTATATTTTGGCCAAAAAAATGGATTGAACCCTCATACTTTGGATGGAGTCCCAACATACATGAAAATAAAGTAGATTTTCCTGCACCATTTGGTCCAATTATTCCTAAAAAGTCATTTTGTTCAATTGAAAAACTTACATTATCAAGTGCTCTAACTCCTGGATATTCTACTGTTAAGTTTTTTATTTCAACAACTTTCAATTACACAAGGCCTCTTTCAAATTATCTAGATTTGCTTCCATTTTTTCAATATAGCTAGTGTTTGCTTCATTGATTTCTAACGGAGATAGTATCAACACTTTACCTCCTAATTCATTTGCAATAACTTCGGATGTCCGCTTGTCAACTCCCTCTTCTGAAAAAATTACTTGAATTTTCATTTCTTTTGATAAATTTATTATCTGTTCTAGGGTTTTTGATGTAGGTTCGTCATGTGGATCAATTGAAGTTATAGTATGTTGATTTAATCCATATTCCTTTGCAAAATATGTAAATGCATTGTGAAACGCTACAAAATCTTTTCTACAATTAAATAATTCGTTTCGAATTTTTGAATCTAAAGCATCTAATTTTTTAATATAGCTTTCAGAATTATCCCGATAATATTGACTATTCTTAGGATCTAAATCAATTAAACCATCTGCAATATTTCTAATCTGAATTTTTACCAGATTGGGATTCAACCATATATGTGGATCACCTAACGAAGAATTATGATTAGCATCTTCATGTTCATCAATGTCACTTTTTATAATATTAACACCATTACTTGAATCAATTATGACTAGACCTGAATTTGATTTTTCAATACTTTCCAACCAATTTTCAAATCCAACTCCATTTATGATAATAATATCAGCTTGTTGAATCCGTTGAATGTCTTGTATGGATGGTTCCCAATCATGTGGTTCTACACCAGGTGGAATGATCAATGAAACATCTATCTTGTCTTTTCCAACCTCTTTTGTAAATTCGTAAAGAGGATAGAATGAAGTCAAAGCAACAATCTTTTGATTTTCCACAGAAATTTCTGGAAATTCTTGGAGTTGGGATGAGTTCCACACCACAATTATGGAGATGGGAATTATTACCGCTATAGCAACTATTGCAGCCCTTGTTTTATTGAACACACAAATTCCTATCTGATATTATTAATAAATCTAAAAAATATTAATAACTTTTACAACTAAATATATAACCAGTTTAATAATATCAAGCCTATGCCGATTATTTCTATCTCATTAAATGACGAAATTCTTTCCCAGCTTGATAAACTGCAAAAATCAATGGGCTTTTCTGGAAGGTCTGAAGTGATACGTGCAGGAATCCGAAACTTTGTTTCCGAGGCTAAACAAAAAAATGAACTTTCAGGCAACATCCACGCAATACTACTTGTTGTTCATAACGATGAATTTGATCATATTGTAAGTGGGATTAAACATAATTTTGAGGATCTTATAACTACTCATCTTCATAGCAAAATTGAAGGTGACAAATGCATGGAGCTTTTTGTAATAGATGGTGAGGCTGAAAGAGTTTCCACAATTACAAATGATTTTCAAACAAATAAAAAAATGGATACTGTTAAACTCGTAACATTATGACAAATAAAAAATTATCAATTGTAAGTATTATTTTGTTACTTCTTCTTATACCAATAGAAAATAGCTATGGTCATGGATTAGGAATAGACACTGCTAATATTGATATTAATGGAAGACAAATATCAGTTTCAGTAGAGATTCCCTCAGTTTTTGATGAATCACAGGAAAAAATTATTACTATTACAGCTATTGATAAAGATACAAAAGAAGCCACAAAAAATGTTACTTTTTTAATTGGACTTTCTCATGAGAATCAATTAATTTTTAGGAACTATTTCTTTACTGAAGATGGTAATCTATTGATCCATGTTATACCAACAGATCAAGGTGACACAAAAATTCTTGCTGAAAAAGATTCATTATTTGGAGCTTGGTATGAAACAGAATCTCAACCAATTCAACTAGTTGGACCTATTTTCAAGTCAGGTGGACTATATAATTTTGAAATTGAACTAAGAACAATTGATGAACCAACTAATGTTGTTGAAAATTTAGGAGTTTATAATGCTGACATTAGTATTGTAGATACAGCTAATTATATTCAACAAAGTAAAAATGGGGAAAAAATTAATTTCAAAATAAAATCATATTTTGATAAAACATCAGAATTCAATTATGATTCAGAAAGTAATTTGATAACATTTAAGATGCCATTTAATTGGAACGAAAAAACAATTTCTCATATACCTGTAGTTCATGAAGAAGTTCATATTCCAAAGAATTTTACAGATTTGTTAACTCCAAGTTATTTTGGAAAAGTCAATGGAATTGACTTGTTTAGATCTAATATAATAATTGATGACTATTCTGATGACTACGATAGAATAGTTCATTTTGTAATACTTCAAGATCATCTTCAATATCTCAAACAAGAGCAAAAAAAACTAAATGATATATCTGATTATATGATATTTACACTGGAAGTTAGTGATAAAATTGAGTTTCCAATGAATGCACAGACTAGAGATGAAAAATTTCAAGTTGATCTTTCTTGGGAACCTATTGAAATAGAACCAAATAAAAATACAAAATTTATTTTCACCATACGAGATGGTACAACGGGAGAGCCTCTTAGGCAATCATCCTATGATTTTGTTATTTTGCAAAATAATGTAGAAATCTACAAGACTTCTGGAAATGCACAGGTTGGTGGAGAGACTGAAGATTACACCTTCCTTGAAAGTCAAACTGGACCAATAGTAATTCGATTTGAAAATATACGAGGAACTGACTCAAGTACTGAGTTTGGATTAGTCGTTATTCCAGAATTTGGAATGCTTACATTTTTTGTTCTTGCAGCTGGATTATTTACAATGACGATTTTTACTCAAAAATTTTTTAAATCTAATTTATTGAATCTGTGATTCTATTCTTCTCTTATCTCTGACACTCTTAACAAAAAATAATGATGTTGCAATAATTCCAACTGAAATTAACGGTGCTACAAGTTCAACATATTTTATTTCTGATCTTTGTGTCTGAGTCTCGGTCATACCCAAACTAGGAATTTCTGTAATTTTTATCATTCCAAGTTTGTTTCCTTGTTGTTCTACAAACCAAATATTATCTTTATCGTCAGAGGTCATAAATTGTACAAATGATGTTTGTGTCGGAACTGGTACTTCTAGTAGATTATCGTTTTGTGGATCATATACACCAATTTTATCAACAGTATGTTGTCCAAACCAAATGTTCCCAAACTTGTCTTCTGTCATACCAAATGGCAATGCTTCTGAATCTGGAACCGAAACTTTTTCAAATGTTTCTAATACTGGATTGAATTTTACAATAGCATGTCCTGTATGGGCAGCAATCCATAGCATCCCTTCTTTATCAAAGTAAAGTGCTTCTGGAGCTTCTATTAGAAAGTCTGGAGTGAATTCTTTAATTTTTCCTGTATCTGTGTTAATTACTCCAATTTTTGATGCGTTGGATTCGGTGAACCATATATTCCCTAAGGAATCTCTCGCAAGGGCGAATGGACCTGCTGCTACAGAAGGAATTGTATATTCTTCAAAATTCCCAGTATCTTGTTCATATTTTAATAACATGTTCTTGTCAACAAGTGAAACCCAGATATTATTATCAAAATCTGCCTGTAAAGAAATTGCTATAGCTTCGGTAGGAAGTGATATCGTCTGAATTTTTTTGGTTTCTGGATTAAGAAATCCTATTTTTTTATTTGGCGTGTCAGTAAACCAAATCTTTCCTTCATCATCTTTAGCTAATACAATTGTTGTTAAACCTTCAAATTCAAAGGAGCTAAACTTTTGATCATCAAGTGTAAATTTCCACAGCCTTGGTTTTGCTGGATCGCTTATCCATATGGTGTTATTTCCATCAAATAATGGATAGAGAGGAGCTGAATCAATTGATGGAAATTGGTATTCTGTAATCTCAGTTTTTAGTTGTGCAAATTTTGGTTTTACTACAAGCTCAAGAAATACAGCTTCATTTACATTCTGAGTTCTCTGAGCTTCAATTTCAATTTGCCATTTACCAGAAAAACCAAATGTGATTTCTCCTTCATATCTGACTAGAGATGTTTTTTCATCTTGAATTTCAGTCATGGGAATCTCAATTGGCGAAATGTTTCGTTGAGGATTAGAGACCTTTATCTTTAGATTATCAATATCATCTAAAGAATTTCCCTCAAAATCTGATGCAATTACACTAATGGTGTTTTTACCACTACTAAATGGATTTATTGTGATGTCAAACTTTGCCTTTTCTGAAAACTCTACAGTATGATACCCCAAAATACTTTCTTGTCCTTGTACCTGTTGTATTTCTCCAGCAGGCAAAGTTCCATTCGCTAACAACGCTACTACACCAAGTAATAAAATTCCTAAAGCAGATTCAATTTTTAGAGACTTTTTTAATTTTTTATGCACGGAAATTATCCCAGACTGAAGATTTTTTTCAGCCTTTTTTTGAATCCCAAATTGATTATATCCTCCAACTACTATCATAACTACTGCAATAGCAATTTTTGCAACGATAAGCTTTCCATAAGTGGATTCTATCAGTAATCCTACATTGTTTTCTAAGAACCATAATAGTGTAGGTCCTGTAATTATTAAAATTCCCAGCGATATTACAATCATAATAGAAAATCTTGGAATGGTCAAAAGAGCCAATAGTTCTCTTTTTTTATCATCAAGAATCGATAAGGATGGAAGTAAAATGAAACCAAAAAAGATTAATCCACCTATCCATACTGCAGCGATAAAATTATGTATATAATCTAGAAACATTGCAGGTGGTTGTTCACTTGCTGCTCCATGTCCAATCATAGTTGAAGTTGCAATCAATGCAAGAGAAAGAACTAATAATGGATATTGATTCATTCTTGATAAAGAAGATTTTTTTTCCATCAAAAACCAAACAATTAACAATCCAATTGTAATCCCCATTCTAATTATCCAAGTTGTACCAAATGATGTCTGTATTACTTCAAAAGCTGAAGTTTCTAGTCTTAATGTTTGTATCATTAGCATCAAAATATTTGAAACAAAAACAGCAATTAGACCAATTCCTGTAATTGAAGCAAATTTACTATGAAACTTTTCTTGTAATTGTGTGAGCTTTTCAGAGATAAGCTCTTTTTTGTTCGTTTGCCAAATTAATAGTGATGAAATTACACAACCAAGAACAATAGTTTGACCAACCAGGCCTGGAAATCTAGCTCCTGCTTCAGGATAAAATAATGTTTCAGATGTTCCTTGTTGTTGTAGCAAAGCTGGATCAATTTTTACTTCACCAACACCAAATACGAATGCATCATCTACCAGATGTCCATCAACTTTTGAAAGAACTTTGCTTGTTACAGTATAGATTCCATCTTGTAATGGTGGTGTAGTAACAACAAGTGAATTTTCTCCTTGATAATACGCTGTATCCTTGTTATCAATTTGATCTCCATTACTATCAAACACTTTAAGTGCACTAAACTCAATTTCAATTGCTTCAGAGTATTGTACTGAAATCTGAGTAATTCCGACAGGAGCATTTGACCCTTGTGGCGGATTAGTTTCAATAGTAAATGGATGTCCTTCAGCTAAAGGTATCCCTATTGATGAAACAAATAACAAAATTAACAAAAATTTCTTCATTTATTGTAAGAATCACGCTTGATAATTTAAACAATTGATAGATTCGATATTTGTACCAAATCGAGAAAAGATAATACATGTTAAAAACCAATATTATTCATGCGTGTTCTTTTGGCTATTTTTTCAGCCTTTCTTATTTGTGGCTTTTATTCAACAGCAGAGGCACATACAACCGTACATGTAGAACAGTATGAAATTGCAGTAGGATGGGATGTAGAACCACCAGTTGTTGGATTCAGAAATGCAATAGTTTATCAAATAAGTGAAAGTCCATCTGAGGGATTAAAAACGGGAGTGATAAACGCTTTCAAAAATTTAGAATCTACAATTCGGATGGGAGGAGCTACAAAGATATTAGATATTGATTCTGATCCAAGACCTGGTCATTATCTTTCAAAAATCATTCCAACAAAAACTGGTTCGTTAGTAATTGAACTAAAAGGCGACATTAATGGTGTTCCAGTAAACATTGAAGTTCCTATTGAAGATGTAGAAAGTACAGCGATTCTTGACTTTCCACAATCATCTGGTTCATCATCTGGCCAAGATGTTGCAGCTTTGAAAAATGCAATGTCTTCTTTACAAAAAGATGTAACTGATATTAAATCAAAAATTGGTGGTCTTGATTCAAGTACTGGTGAAATTAGTACACAAACAGCATACAACTTTGGAGTTTTTGGATTATCACTTGGTGCTGCAGGTGTTATTTTAGCAATAATTGCTATGATAAAAAGAAAATAAGAAAGAGTATCCCTAAAGTTTTGGAATAACTCTAGATTTTGCAGTAACTGCAATGATGCTAATGATTGCTACACC
Organism: Nitrosopumilaceae archaeon; assembly: GCA_036556885.1. GTDB lineage: Archaea > Thermoproteota > Nitrososphaeria > Nitrososphaerales > Nitrosopumilaceae > CSP1-1. Next base: position 5,554 of record DATBIP010000030.1, on the reverse strand, counting down.
AAGTATCATTACAGCAATTGTACCAAACTCAGGAACCACTTGTAGATTTACTATTTCCCCTTTTGGACCACTCCAATTAGATTCATCATTAGGTAATCCAAATCCATTAAGAGTAATTTGAATATCAACCGGGGAATCAGATTCTAAAACTGACGTCATGTGCTTCCCAGTACCTTCATGCTGATGTACTCCCATCTCAGATACAACTGTTTTACCATTTTGTGTTGCTGTAATGTCATAGTTTGCATGTGCTTTTAGTCCTCCACCACTTGCATCCCTAAATCTTACCTCTAGTGAAAGCATTTCATCTGCAGTAGGTTCGCTAGTCACAATTTCTATTCTAACTGCACCATCAGCAGACATTCCAGTAGATACAGTTTCTTTTGGCATATCGGGTCCTCCTACAGTAATTGTTCCCAATGGAACCTCAATTCCTCCGCCTACAGTGTTCAATACATTTCCTACCATCCATGGATGCACCATACAAAAGTATGGATAATTCCCTAGAGTTTCAAATTTGTGTGAAAATGTAGTACCTGCCATGAACAAACTGCTATCAAAGTTTCCATCTGGTCCCTCTGCAGCTGTTCCACTGGTTACAGTGTGTGCTGCAGTATCGTCATTAGACCATGTAACTGTGTCACCTGGGTGTACAGTAACTGAAGCTGGTACAAAACATTCGTTTGTAACCTCACATCCTGGAACTGAAGTACCTGGTGGTATACTTACACTTACATCAGCAGCAAAAGCTTCTGGTAAAGTAATTACCATTGTTAGTACAACTAGAACGTAAATGTAGTTGCTTTTTTTAATTGTCATTAAATTTTAAGTCATTAACTATGATAAAAACTATCTTTTCCAAATCTAATTATACTATATAATTTAAGAAAATAAAAAGAAAATAAGAAAGAGTATCCCTAAAGTTTTGGAATAACTCTAGATTTTGCAGTAACTGCAATGATGCTAATGATTGCTACACCAAGTATCATTACAGCAATTGTACCAAACTCAGGAACAACATTTGAGAATACGACTTGCTCACCAACTGGTCCAGTAAATGGCGCATTTACTCCATATCCTTGGAATGTAATTGTGATCTCAACTGGATCATCAGTACTTAATGGTGCAGTTTCATGAACACCTTTTCCTTCATGGTGGTGTGCTCCAGTTTCATCAAGTACAACCTCACCATTCTGAGTTACAAGAAGGTCATGGTTAACATGTTCCGCATCAGCAAATTCAAATGAAATTTCCATTCTTTCCCCTGCGGTTGGTGCAGAAGTCCAAATTGAAACCGCTGTACCATCAGATAACATACCTGTGGCAGTTGCTTCTCCTTCTGTGTGTACTTCTTCTTCATGTTCTTCTTCATGCATTGCAGCTTCTTCTACGATAACTTCGCCAGTCATCCATGGATGAACCATACAGAAGTATGGATATGTGCCAGGTTCATAGTCATCAAACTTTACAGAAAATGTAGTACCTGCCATGAACAAACTGCTATCAAAGTTTCCATCTGGTCCCTCTGCAGCTGTTCCACTGGTTACAGTGTGTGCTGCAGTATCGTCATTAGACCATGTAACTTCTCCACCAGGATCAATTGTTACCTGATATGGAATATAACATTCATTTGTTGCCTCACATCCAGGAACAGATGATCCTGGTGCAATGCTAACAGATGCGGTTGCATGATCTGCAAAGGCCGTTGGAGCAGTTGAGGTAATTCCTACCACAATTGCAAATAGAACAAAGATTGAGCCTATAGCTATAGTCTTCATTGACTTTGCTACTCTTATGGATACATAAAAACCTCACTTGGATTCTCTGTTCTGGGTGTACTATTTTCTTCGAAGTTTGTACCATTTTGTAATGACAACTGTTGGAATTCCAAAATACATCCCAACATTTAACAGAATCAAGCTAATTCCATATCCTACCATTTCAGCTTCTGAATCAATATCCACATAGTTTAGGACTGACAGTGATGTCAGTAGGGGTATTATTGCAATTTTTACACCATCTCTAAAAAAATCATTTTGTCTTTCATAATCTGAAACTGCCGGAGAAAACAAATAATAGAATTCGTTAAAACCTGTCATGAAAACTTTTCCAGATTCAGTTTTTAAAACGACATTATCTCGTAATTCTCTTAATTGTTGTACTTGAGGAGATATCTCAGAGCCAAATGTTGCAGTTGCAATCAAGCAACCACCCCCTCCATTATCAGAAGGTTGAGTATCTAAAATTGCAACACTAAATGATGCAGCTTCAACAGGAATTGGTTGAAATAATATTCCTTCAATTTCAATCAAGCCAAAATACGTTCCAGATTCTATAATTTCTACTGGGATTGTTACTGTTCCGGTACTAGTGTGAGTAAGTGGAATAGGTCCAAAAACATTTTTTCCCTCTTTTTGTAATGTAAATTTATAATCAATATGTTCTTGAATTTTTTCCGTCTTTGGATTAATAAAATCAATTTGGAATTTGGTGACTCCACCAATTACAGGATTTTCAGGAATTGTTGAAATTCCAATATTTAACGTTCCTTTATCGGTTGATAACATTTCGTTGTATTGTTGTGCAAAAGCAGGATATACTATTAATGGTATTAGTAAAACGAATAATAATTTCAACAAGAATACATTTTTTATTTACTATAAAAATTATCCACTAGATTCTCACTTGATACTAAAATTCAAAAAATCCCAGTCTGATAATTTAATCGTATATTTAAATAAGGAAAATGAACAAGATGTACTGTTGTCCTCTAATTTTCTTGTAATTCTTGCAGTAATTGGAATTTTTTTATCTCCACTGTTTGTTAATCAAGTATTTGGACATGGATTAGGTGGTGATATGGCACCACCAATTAGTTTTGCTGGAATGAATGTTACAGTAAGTACACAACTAGATCCTGCAGATATTACTGTTGGTGAGGTTACTAGTGCAAACATGGCTGTGAGATTTTATGACCAATTAGCTGATAAGAACTTTAAAGAAGTAACTTATCGTGTAGAAGTTTGGCGAGCTGGAGAATTATTAGCAAGAAATTTGTTTTTTGATATGGATGGAACACTTAATGTAGAGATTCGCCCAGTTGAAAACTGCACAAAACCCGAATTGTGGGAATGCTCAACTTATTATGGTGAAGAGCATGTTAGTGCACCAGGAGCACTATTTGTCCAAGGAGAGGGAAGACCTCTAATAAAAGGTCCTATTTTTGATAAAGGTGGATTGTATAATATCCGAGTTGATATAGAAGGTGCAACTAGCCCTAAAACACAAGTTGCACAACTTTTAAGTTTTGATACGTGGGTAAGTGTTGCACAAGAACAAGACTATGTTATTCAGACTGCCCAAGCACAAGAAATACCAGTAATTGTAAAGACCTATTATGATGATGTAAAAGATTTCAAATTCCAAAATTCTGATAACTCTATTTCCTTTGGTATGGACTTTGATTGGTCTCCCGATTATGTTAATCTTGTACAAGTTGTACATGAAGAAATTCGTGTTCCAAAAAGTTTTACTCCCTACGCTGAAGGAAAACATTTCAAAGGTTTTGTAGATGGTGTACAAGTTGATAATAGAGTTCTACTAATAGATCCTTACTCATCTGAAGATCATAATATCATTCATTTTCTTGTAACTGGATCTGAATTACAGCGAATTAATAATGAATTGGGTCCCTCTCATCATAATAAGAAATCTATGGAATTTAATTTAATTCCTCAAAGTGAAGTTATAAAAAATTCCTTTGATTTTTATCTTGTTAATGAACAAACTCTAAAACCAGTTGGGTCAACTGTAAAGATTTCATGGGATAGCTCTTATGGCACTAATGACGAAATTCCATTTGAAATTTCTTTCTTTGATGAAAACAAAAATCTTTTGAAGGACATTCATTACGGCATATATTTAATTGATCAAAGTAATAATAAAGTAATTTTTAAAAATGTAGGCAGTGACATGAACATGCCTGGAATTATGGCATCAGAAGGTCTTGATGTTCAAAGAATAAAGATTCCCGCTCAACAAACTTATCGTATTGATATTGCAGTTTTTGGTCAGGGAATAACATACAATCCAAAATATGCCGGAATCGGTTCAGGACTCATTGAAGTAGGACCTGGCGGAATCAAACCACCAGAAGATAACGTCCCACCTTCAGAACAAATTGACATTCCTGACTGGGTTCGTAATAATGCAAATTGGTGGTCAGAAGGTAAAATTGGAGATTCTGACTTTGTTCAAGGTATTCAATGGCTGATTCAACAAGGAATAATGAAGATTCCTCCTACTGAATCTGGTTCTGCAAGTGGTCAAAAAATTCCAGAATGGATAAAAAACAATGCCGGTTGGTGGTCTGATAAACAAATAACAGATCAAGACTTTGTTCAGGGTATTCAATGGCTAATTCAACAAGGAATAATGAGAGTCTAAGTACATCATTTTTCTAAAATCACAGGAGCATTTTGTAATTTACACAGTATTTCTTTATTTTCTAAATATTATTATACAAATTTTTATGAACAAAATCATTCATGCTCCCACTTCGAGATGCAAATCCTCATCCTCCAGGATTCAAGCCAATACTAACAATTATTCTAATAATTATTAACGTAGCAGTATTTTTCTACGAAGCTGCATTTACTGGACAATTCTGGGAATTTTCTAATGAAAGAGCTGCATTTCTATTCTATGAATGGGGAGCTGTTCCTTCATGTATCACCGGTTCTTCATACATCAGTTTACCTGGAGAACAAATTTCTTGCCCTGACATGCCGTATGTTTCCTTACTGAGTTCTATGTTTTTGCATGGAGGTCTAATGCATTTGGGTGGAAACATGTTATTTTTGTGGATATTTGGGGATAACATTGAGCTTCGTTTTGGCAAAGCAAAATTTCTTGGAATTTATTTAGTGTGGGGAATTGTTGCAGGATTATCTCATATTGTAATTGATCCATTAAGCTCTATTCCAGCTGTTGGAGCATCTGGTGCTATATCTGGTGTTCTAGGTGCGTACTTGGCTATGTATCCAAAAGCAAAAATCATGACCTTCATGATGATGGGATTTTTTTGGAGAATGATACACATTGAAGCAAGATGGTTTCTTCCGTTTTGGTTAATCTTCCAGAATATACTGCCATTTCTAATCAGTGGTTTTGGTGTAGCAGGTGGAGGAGTAGCATTTATGGCACATATCGGAGGATTTCTAATTGGTTTAGCAACAGGATATCTATTCAAAAAAACTCATAGTTCAGAATTTACTTATGGTACACGTTATGGATGGCGTGGCGATCGTTGATTTTATCATTAAGGAATAAATCAAAGTTATTTTAGTCTAATTCATGCCACTGATTTCAGTCTCCCTTTATCCAGGAAGAACACAGAAGCAAAAAGACGACTTTGCAAAGGCAATAACAAAGTCTGCAGTTGATATTCTTAAGACAAAAGAAAATCATGTAATTGTTGTTTTTGATGAAAAACCAAAAGAAAACTGGTTCATGGCTGGAAACCAACTATAACCTATCTTTTTATTTTGTTTGT
>DATBIP010000029.1:0-1964 GCA_036556885.1 Nitrosopumilaceae archaeon | reverse complement strand
ATTTTTTCTATATCTAATAAATTATTAAGAATTAAGGGCAAAACATCCTCTTTTGATCTGAGAAATCAAAATAGAATGGCTTTGATGAAATCCAAGATCTCTGCATATCCTGGCATGATGATGCGACCTTGATTGATGCGTTGTTCAAATGAATAAACAAGATCAAAAATTCGTTCCTATTTTTGACTATCAATACACATGTGTTCAATAATTGACTCGAACGGCTTAAATTCCCCCAAAACAAGCTTACGGGCTGATTTGAAAGTAATAAACGAGCAAGTACCTTTGCCAGAATCGAAAAGTTTTGGCACTTTAGAATATGTTCTTGATAAATATTCAAAGAGTTGGACTTGGAAGGTTACTGGACAACGGGCCGTTACTATGGTTTCAAGGCTTATTCCTCAATCATGGTATGGAGAAGGCCCAAACGAAGCAATTATCCCAGACAGCTTTGAGAATATGCAACAACTTCAATGGATTAATGATAGGTACCCAATGGAGATTCTTTCAAAATCTGCTTGGCGAAGAAAAAATCTAAAAACTATCGGTGTAAAAATCAAATCAAAAAAAATTGATAAGCTAAACAAGGCAAATCCTAGCAAGCAATTTCGTGGAAAACTCCTTAACTTTCAAAAAGAAGGCCTTGATTTTCTCTTAAAATCCTCAGGCAATGCTTTGTTGGCAGATGAGATGGGACTAGGAAAAACAGTTCAGACCCTCGCATACCTTGCAACTGAAAAACAATCCATGCCTGCCCTCGTGATTGCACCTTTAGTTACTTTGAGAAATTGGCAGAGAGAAATTGAAAAATTCATGAAAAAAAAGAGTAGAAATGGACGATTGATAGAAAATGAAGTGTCATCATCGGTTGTAATCAGAACAGGTAAATCACAAGAAATCGGTAAGTTTGATTTTTACATAATAAATTATGAATTGTTAGAAAAGAGACTGGCTGACTTGTCAAAGTTAGATCTTAGAACAATAATTTGTGACGAAGTCCAAAATCTCCGTTCTAAAACTACTAAAAAATATTCAGCTGTAAAAAAACTAGCTGCCCTACAATCCATCAAGTATAGAATAGGTCTTTCAGGCACACCAATTTACAATCGTGGTTCTGAGATATGGCCTATCGTAGATATTTTACGACCAGGAATGCTAGGAAGTTTCAAAGAATTCTGTGAATACTTTTGTTATGTAAACGACAAGGGTAAAGCAATTGTGCTTGAAAACAAACGTGAATCTCTACGAGAAGAACTATGTAAACATGTAATGTTAAGGCGAAAAAAATCTGATGTCTTAAAAGAACTCAAAGACAAAGTCCGTTACAAAGAAATCATCGACTCTGATTCAACTTATTATAATAACGAACTAGAAAAAATTTGGGCAAAACTAAAAGAAGAACAAAAAGTGGCAGAAACAGAGTTTGATAAATCAGCTTCATTTCATCGAGCGATTCAAAGCGAAAGACAAGCAGCTGGAGTTGCAAAGTTACCCCACGTAATTAATTTTGTAAAAAACATTATGGAAATAGATGAAAGTGTTGTTGTATTTTGTCATCATAGATCAATACATGATTTACTGCACAAAAGTTTGAGTGAATATAATCCTGCATCAATTATTGGTGGTCAATCAGATAATCAAAGACAGCTGCAAATCGACATGTTTCAGGAAGGAAAAACTAAACTGATGATTGCCGGATTAAGGGCTGGAAATGTTGGAATTAATCTAACACGCGCCAAGTACGTCATATTTGCGGAATTAGATTGGAGTCCAGCTATTCATAGACAAGCGGAAGATAGGCTGCATAGAATAGGACAAAAAAATACAGTATTTGCATATTATCTAATTGGCAATGGAACCTTGGATGATCATGTGGCAAAAATCTTAGTTGATAAGAGCTACGAAATCGATACGGTAATGGACGAAGTTAGTGAATCCTTTGAGAACAAGGAAAAAGCAGAATT
>DATBIP010000028.1:0-8878 GCA_036556885.1 Nitrosopumilaceae archaeon | reverse complement strand
GTTAATTTGCGCTAGGATATACTTGACAGCCTCTTTTGGAGAATTTACACCAACGATTTTTACTTTGTTTCTGTGGTCAAGATATGTATCAGCATATTGTGACGCAACGTCGCCAGAATTTCTCAGTGCAGCTATTGGTTTTTTGTGCACATAAGACGCGCACACCTCGGTTAATGTGCCAGAACCTCCGCCGATTACAATCACACCGTCCCCAGAAAGTGCAGTTAGAAAATCCCTAGTGTGTCCCATACCAGTTGGAATTACAATGTCACAGTACTCGTTTGCAAAGGATGCGTCGTTTTGTGGAATAATTCCCACGGTTATTCCACCTGCATCATGTGCTCCATGACACGCAGCCCGCATTACTCCCTTAAGACCGCCTGTAACTAAAACGGCCCCAGCTTTTGCGATCTCAGAGCCTGTCTCATATGCCATCTTTTCATGATCTGGGGTACAGCCCTCCTCATCATGGCCTATTACCAAAATTTGGAGTTTTTTTGTCATCTGTAGGATTTTTAATTAACCCGTATGAAAAATCTTTTCAAATCGTAAAGGATATTAGATAATGTTACAAGGATTCTAGTATGGAAAAGCGTTCAATGCCAATCTGTTTTACCACTGAAGAATACAAAAAGATTGAAAAGTTTGCAAAAAAGCATGGTATGCTAAATGCAAGCCAAGCAGTGGAAAAACTGTTAGAGTAATTAAGAAGATTTCTGGCTTTTTTTATTGCCACATTCATTTTGTAATTGTTCAAATTAAATATGCTAATTTATGGATTAGATAAAGAATGAAGTTATTTCACAAGGATCCTACATTTTGTACAATTTGCAAAAAAGAGCTCAAGCACAAAAATAAACCAAAAAAGGAATGGAATATCGAGGGATTTCTTTGCGGCGAATGTCACATGGATAAGATGAGAGAATATTTTGAAGGAACAATGACGCAAACATGCAAAAACTGTGGCGTAAAAAAGAAGATTACAGATTTGTGGGAGCCGCGTTGGCAGTGGGAGCTAGAAGGGCTCTTGTGCAAGGACTGTTTTGACAAACAAGAAAAGGATTTTACTGCAAAAAAAGCATTTTGCAGTCAGTGTGGGGCAAAGCTTGGTTTTTTCAGGTATAACCCCAAGTCACAGTGGAAGATTGAAGGCCAGTTATGCAGAAAGTGCTGGGATTCTCAAAAAGAGCGCAGCAGGCAATGATCTTTTTTAAAAAAATAAAGTGCGACAAATGCGATCAAAAGTTTTCAAGACAAGAGGATTTAATGCAGCACGAGCAGGTTGTCCACAACAAAGACCTGCCATATGACTGCAAAGAGTGCAACCAATTTTTTTCTAGCATGGAAGAGATGAGAACTCATCTACAAAGGTTTCACAGTTATAAAAAAGACAGAGCCTAGATTGCCTTTACTGTCTTGACTATTGGAGGACGGATTTTAGTAAAGACTCTAAATCCGCAAATGCACTTTATTTCTGGCAGTCTTGATAGCTCGGTGTTTGCAACGTTAGTTCCACATCTCAAGCAAGAATAGATTACATCAAATTTTGGAGATGAAGCTTCGCCAATGTTTGATTCTTCCAAAGGAGTTTCTTCTGCCATGTTTTTTTCACTATGCTCTATAATTTAAGGCTACCAAGGTCAGGTAAGGGACAGCTCGATGTAAACGTCGTCTGGAATTTTTAGTCTCATAAGCTGCCTGATTGCTTTATCGTCTGCATTAATGTCAATTATTCTTCTGTGCATTCTCATCTCCCACTTTTCATATGTTTCAGTTCCGTTACCGCATGGAGACTTTCTTGTTGCAATGTGTAGTCTTTTTACTGGAAGAGGAGTTGGTCCCTTTATTCTAACACCGGTTTTTTCGCCAATGCCCATAATTTCTGTACAAACGCCGTCTAATTTTGGCAAGCTAGTACTTGTAAGTTTTATGCGAGCGGCTTGGGGCATGATAACAACCCACTCTATGGTTTGTGTTCTTCAGTAATATCTTTAACAATTCCTGCAGCAATTGTAGCACCCATGTCTCTGAGTGCAAATCTTCCTAGTTCAGGAAATTCTTTGAATGATTCAATTGGAGTAGGTCTTACTGGTTTAATTCGTACGATTGCAGAGTCTCCAACCTTTAGGAATTTTGGATTCTCTTCTTCAACTGCACCAGATGCTGGATTAATTTTTGCTTCAAATGCTACAATGGTTGCAGCAACCTGTGCAGTGTGACAGTGCATGACAGGAGTGTATCCTGGTGCAATGGCTGTTGGATGATGAATAACAATAATTTGTGCTCTAAATTCTCTTGCAACTTTTGGTGGAGCATCTGGAGTTCCCATGACGTCACCTCGTTTGATATCTTTTTTCTCAATGCCTCTTAGGTTAAAGCCAATGTTGTCGCCAGCTTCTGCAGATGGCATTTCAGTGTGATGGGTCTCAATTGATTTTATTTCGCCAATAGCTCCTGATGGCATTATGATAATTTTGTCATTTGGTTTCATTTTTCCAGTCTCTACACGTCCGACTGGGACTGTACCTACACCGGTGATTGTGTAAACATCTTGGATTGGAACACGTAATGGTTTTCCAATTGGCTTTTCTGGAACTGTAAAGTCATCAAATGCTTCAAGCAGTGTCTTTCCCTTCCACCATGGCATCTTGTCAGATTTCTTTACTAGGTTATCACCCTTCCATCCAGAGACTGGAATGATTTGGACATTCTCTACTTTGTATCCGACAGACTTGATTAGCTTCTCGGCCTTTTCTTTTGCTTTTTTGTATGCGTCTTCAGAATAGTTGCTGTCATCCATTTTGTTGATTGCAACAATTAACTGGCCTACGCCAAGTGTTTTTAGTAAAAATGCGTGCTCTCTTGCTTGTCCTCCTGGGGCAATTGCAGTGTCGCATTCGCCTTCTTTTGCAGAAATTACGAGTACTGCGCAATCTGCTTCTGATGCACCAGTAATCATGTTTTTGATAAAGTCCCTGTGTCCAGGGGCATCAATCAAAGTGAAAAAGTATTTTGGAGTTTCAAATTTTTGAAAAGCTAAATCAATTGTAATACCACGTTCTCTTTCGTCTTTGATATTATCCATAACCCAAGCATACTTGAATGTGTCACCTTTTCCAGTTTTTTCAGATTCCTCTGCATGTTGCTGGATGGTTCTCTCATCTACTACTCCAAGATCCATTAGAAAGTGACCCATTGTAGTAGACTTGCCGTTATCGATGTGTCCTGTTACTATCATGTTCAAGTGGGGCTTATTTGCCATATATCGAGTCCGTAGTGAGAGGGGTTTTATTACCATTTCGATTTTTTTTCAAAAAGTTAGGATTTTTTTCAATTTTTTTTCATAAAAAATTTGAGGAATTAGACATAAATCAAAGTGGACAGTGATACAAGCAACAAACAATGAAAATTACTGTTTCTGTCATTAAAGCTGATGTTGGTGGAATTGGAGGCCATACAAGACCAAGTGACGGACTGTTAGCTGCAGTAAGAAAAACTGTAGAGGGATCAAAACAACTCTTAATTGATTATTACATTGGTTATTGCGGCGACGATGTGCATATTGTCATGACTCACACAAAGGGAGTTGACAACAAGCAGATACACGAGATGGCATGGAAGGCCTTTGAAGCTGGAACAAAGATTGCAAAAGAAGAAGGACTGTATGGTGCAGGCCAAGACCTACTAAAGGACTCTTTTTCAGGAAATGTCAAGGGCATGGGTCCTGGTGTTGCCGAATTAGAATTTGAGGAAAGACCAAACGAGGCCTTTACTATTTTTGCAGCAGACAAGACAGAGCCAGGGGCATTTAACTATCCTTTTTACAGATTATTTGTTGATGGATTAAGCAATACTGGATTAATCGTAAACAAGACACTAGCTGAAGGTGTCAAGTTTAACATCATGGATGTCGAGGAAGGCAAGATTGCAGAGCTCAAGCTGTGGGAAGACAAGCCAACTCTAGAAGCTGCACTAATGTATCCAGGTCGTTATGTTGTTTCTTCAATTTATACAAAGGATAACGAGCCAATAGTCTCAGCATCAACTGATCGACTACACAACATAGCAGGAACATATGTTGGAAAAGATGACCCGATTTGTATTGTTAGGACTCAGAAAAAATTCCCAGCTACAGAGGAGGCCGGTAGTGCTTTTAACAATCCACATTATGTTGCAGGAAACACAAGAGGTAGCCATCACATGCCATTGATGCCAGTCAAGCTAAATTCTGCAGCAACAATTGATTATTGCATTCCAATTGTAGAGGCGCTAGTGTTTAGTATGCATAATGGAAAACTTGTTGGTCCATTTGATGGATTTTCAACACCAGACTGGGACTATATTAGAGAGATTGCAACAAAGAGAGCTTTGGCAATTAGAAGTCAGGGATTCATTCATCCAGCCACACTTGTTCCATCAGAGCTAGAATATGCTGAAGGATACAAGGCAAGAATGGATGTCTTAAAGAGTAAGATGAAGCCTTTGCCTGATTCATCAAGTGGTGCAAGAAAGGGAAACTATGAGGATCCCGATTAGAGCAAAAAATTCTTGCAATTATCATTAATTTTTAATCTTTAAAATGAAAAATTTTAATCACAGTTTTTTTGTGTATAAAGAGTTAATAGAAAAGATGATTCTTACTAAATTGATAACAATGGAGAAATTAAAGCCGTTAATAGAATTCAAGTTTTTCATTATGACTGCAGTTGGGGTAATTACATTTTCAAATTTTGTCATGGTCCTCTTTAGTCAGACCATACCAAACATAGTTTGGACATTTTTCAAAGATGTCGGCGAAATGGTAATTTTAGCATCTGTGTTTGCTTTTGCTTTCGCATGGCTACTAAAAGCAAGACCACACAACAGGCCAAAAAATTATTCAGTAGCTACGTTTGATATTTTTGGAAAAGAGTCTAAAATAGAAGGACTGCGCACAGAGTTTAGAATGCACGATGTAGCATGGAGCTATATGAAACAATACAAGAAGACATATCCGCTGTACAACTTTGCGCTTGTATCAGACAATCCACAGTCAGACAAAAAGACAATCTTCCGATACATCTAGCAACTCACTTTTATTCAGGACTCTATAAAAAAATCAGAGTGAATTTTTCTGTTTTAGCTGAAACCTTTGAAAAAATGGAGAAGACTCCAAAGAGACTAGAATTAACAGATTACTTGGTTGATTTATTCAAAAACACTCCACCTGATCTAATATCCAAGGTTGTGTATTTGATTCAAGGAAAGCTTCGACCTGACTTTGAGGGTATCGAGATTGGAGTTGCAGAAAAATTAGTCATGAGGGCAGTATATCGCTCTACTGCAATTCCAGTAAAAAAAATAGAAGATGCGTACAGAAAGGATGGAGACTTGGGGCATGCAGTATCAAAGCTAATTGAGCAAAAAACCCAAACCACATTATTTGATGAAACAGGAGGAGACGACAAGACAGTAGAGTGGGTCTATGACACATTGTACAAGATTGCAGAGCTAGAAGGAGCTGGAAAAAATGTTTTAGATAAAAAAATGAATTATGTTTCCAGTCTTCTTAACAACACTAGTCCGATTCCTGCAAAATTTATAATAAAAATACTAATTGATACGATGCGCCTAGGTGTTGCAGATAACACCATTTTAGATGCACTTGCAATTGCTTTTACTGGTTCAAAATCAAACAGAGAAAAACTAGAAAATGCATACAATGTTTCAAGTGATTTAGGAAAAGTTGCAGAGGTTGCTGCAAAAAAAGGATTAGAAGGAATAAATAAATTCAAAATTCAAGTTTTCAGTCCCATACGACCAATGTTAGCTGATCGTGTCAAAAGTGAACAAGAGGCAATTGAAAAGATGGGAGACAAATTTGCAGCAGAATACAAGCTTGATGGAGAAAGAATCCAGATTCATTTATCTGATGGGAAAATTGATCTCTTTTCAAGAAGATTAGAAAAAATTCGAAACTACTATCCAGATATTGTTGAAAATATTCCAAAGTCATTAAAAGTAAAAGAAGCAATCCTAGAGGCAGAAGCAGTTGCAATTAATGAAAACACTGGCGAGTTTTTGCCGTTCCAAGAGCTAATGCATAGAAGAAGAAAATACAACGTAGACAAAGCAGTACTACAATACCCAATTACGGTGAATTTTTTTGATGTGTTGTATGCAGATGGAAAAAGTTGCCTTGATTTAGGATATGCTCAGAGAAGAAAATTATTAGAAGAGATTGTAGCAGAAGACAACTTTACCAAAATTATTCCCCAGATGATTGTTACAAATGAAGGCCAGGTTGAAGACTTTTTAGAAAATTCGATAAATTCTGGATGCGAGGGCTTGATGCTAAAATCCCTTGATGCACCATACAGAGCTGGTATGCGTGGTAGTAACTGGCTGAAGCTAAAACGTGAATATAGAAATGAGCTTGGGGATAGTTTGGACCTTGTAGTAATTGGTGCGTTTTTTGGAAGAGGAAGAAGAACTGGAAAATATGGAACTTTACTTTTAGCAACATATAATGATCAAAATGATACATTTCCAAGTATTTGCAAAGTTGGAACAGGCTTTACAGATGAGAACTTGGATCAGTTCTATCAAATCTTATCAGACAAAATTACTTTGAAGAAAAATCCTCGCATAATTAGTGAGATGGAAGCTGATGTGTGGTTTGAGCCAGAGTTAGTAATTGAAGTAGTTGCATCTGAAATTACACTTAGTCCTATTCATAAAACTGCACTAGATGTATTGCGAAAAGGAAGTGGTTTAGCTTTGAGATTTCCAAAGTTTACAGGAAAGATAAGAATGGAAAAATCTCCAGAAAATGCTTCAACAGACCAAGAAGTTATTTCTCTATACAAGGGCCAAACAAAAATTACTAGAGGCTCTGAAAGCTAATTCAATTTCATTGTAATTTTTCGCAAGGGTTTAAATTAACTCCCCATAATTATCCAATTTCGTACATGTACAGCGGGGAACTCGAGGTTCAAGCAAAACGAAAAGCGATTGCTGTTTTACAGGATGAAATTAATCGAATTCTTAACGCTTCAAGAAGCCTAGCAACTCTTCCAGAGCTTATGATGAAGAAAAACAAATCAGAAATAAAGACTACTCTAGAACAGATTGTAAATATTGAAGACGAGGTAGAGGCACTGCGTAGAAAAATTACTCGGGATGTGGCAGACGTCGGAGGGCTTATCATAAACAGAGAAAACCTTCTCAACACTGCCTATACCATGGATGAAATTGCAGGATACATTACTGGCATTTCGTTTAAGTTATCTAACATCAAGCCAGCAACCCTAAAGAGTGCAAATCTAGACAAAGACATTACAGATTTAATTAATTTACTAGTAGATGAGGTTTACAAGCTCAACGAGATTATTCGCAGTCTTAATACAAACGCCCTAAATTCAATTGATCTTGCTCAAGAGACACAGAAAATTGAGCGTGATATTGACACAAAGTATCGTCAAATTACTATAAAAATTCTAGATGAGGTCACAAATACAAAAGAGCTTCTTTTGATGAAAGACGTCATTGAAGGAATTGAAGAGATGGCAGATAAATGTCAAACAGTTTCAGATTCATTTATTTTGTTAGCACTGAGTATTTAGTTGAAAAGTGAATTAATCGATAATAGAATTGTAGTTTGGAACATTAAAGATTCTCAAAAACTTTTTACCCAAGGATATTACGGAAAACCAATAGGAATACCAAAGCCAAAACTAGATGAGATTAACGTTCCGCTAATCTTGGATCTTATTGAGGGTCTTTATCTTCTTCAAAATTCTAAAATCAGTATCTACAGTAAGAAAAAAAAGATTTCCGAAGAAGAAATGGCAGAGATTTGCAGAAAAGAGTATCATAACTTTGATAAAAAATTTCAAGTTTACAAAAACTTTCGAGACAAGGGGTATATTGTCAATCCAGGAATAAAGTTTGGATGCGATTTTGCAGTGTATCAAAAGGGACCAGGAATTGATCATGCTCCATACTTAGTTCAGGTATACAACACAAGTGATGTAATATCATCAACTGGCGTAGTGCTTGCAGGAAGATTAGCTACTACAGTCAGAAAACAATTCATCTTAGCCATTCCTCATGGCAAAGACGATGTAAATTATTTGATGCTTGACTGGTGGAAGGCCTAGAGAGATTTAATGTGGCCTGCTATTTTGTCATAAATTTCAAATAGCTCTTTTGTGATTCCAAATTCAAAACTGTTCTTCCATTTTCCATAAATTCGAATTGCATCATCTGTTGGGTCAACAAAGATAGTTGCATCCTTTACAGACTGCCTTTGAATCATTTCTTTGAGTGCAGAGTCAGAATTGAGTGTTTTTGCCAACTTGCCACCTTCCCATCTTACGTCTTTGATTTTTTTTGAACCAAAGTGTCCTTCTGTGTCAAGTATGGTTCTTGCAAGATAATCAATAGTTTTTTCACCAGAATCTTTTCTGACAATATAATGAGTCTGGTATCTGTCCTGTGCGCCCCAAGGTAGAGGATCTGGATCTTGCATCATTAACCCTTCTGAATTATTTGGATGACGTCAATGTTTTTGCCTTTAACCGTTAAACATCCTTTGTTAGTTACCATTCGTGGAGTCTGCGCAAAGTATCTGCCGTAATAATCTCCTTTTTCAACCTCGTCTGTGGCAATATCCTTTGGAGTAGAATCAACACCGATTTGAGATAGCATTTCACTTAATTTTTGAGGATAAGTTTTTAGAATAATTGTGTCAGGTTCAGAATCATGCATGCCAAATGGTGAATCTAGCCCTCAAATAAAGATTAATTCAATTCCAGATGATCCAAATAAATAATACAAAATGATCCATCATCCTATCAATGTTAAAATTTCAAGGCAAGGTTGCTCTAATTACCGG
>DATBIP010000027.1:0-6167 GCA_036556885.1 Nitrosopumilaceae archaeon | reverse complement strand
GTACCAAGAACTGCGGGAATAAAAGAAATTGAACCATCTTCGAATCTAACCTTAGAAAGAGGTGCATCTCGGCCTCTTTCATGAACCAAATCAATAATTTCTCCCTCATGTTTTTCATTTAAGTCATAGTTTGGATATTTTGCAGGAGCAAACTTTCCTGTTGAAGTAGCTCTAAATTGAAATCCTCCACGGCCTCGTCTTCTAACTAATGGTCGCTTACCCAAGTTGATCGATTTTCAATATTATACCGATTTTAAGTTTTGTGTTAGAATTGATAATTTGGTGAAAGAATTGTCAGTTTGGTGCAAGAATTGATAATTTTGTTAGATTAATACTGCCAAAGATATAAAAACATAGGAAGAGACAATTTTCTTATGAGTCAGAACTCTCTTTCTCTAAAGGTTTTAGAAGCATATACCCGAGATGTTGGAAGGGGGGTAGCTCGAATAGATTATGATTCTATGGATACTCTAAATGCTTCAACTGGAGATGTAATTGAAATTAAAGGTAAACGTCGTACTGTTGCAAAATGTCTTCCTCTTTATCCCTCTGATGAAGGAAAAGGAATTATTAGAATTGATGGACTTGGACGAAACAATTCTGGAATTGCTATTGGAGATACGATTGCTGTAAGAAAGATTAAAGCTGTAGCTGCTGAAAAAGTTGTAGTAGCGCCTTTAGAGGCTATTCCTCCAATTGATGAAAGATATCTTGCTGATGCGCTAGAAAGTGTTCCTTTAATTAAAGGTGATAATGTAATGGTTCCTTATTTTGGTGGACGATTGACCTTTCAAGTTATTGGTGTCACTCCAGCAGCTGATGCAGTATTAGTTACACAAAAAACAGTTTTTCACATTGCTGAGAAGGGAGAAACTCTAAGAGGAGTTCCACAGGTAACGTACGAAGATATCGGTGGTCTAACTGATGAAATCAAAAAGGTAAGAGAGATGATTGAGTTACCACTACGACATCCTGAAATTTTTGAAAAATTAGGAATAGAAGCTCCAAAGGGAGTACTGTTGTATGGTCCCCCTGGTACAGGGAAGACACTCTTAGCAAAGGCTGTTGCTAATGAAAGTAATGCACATTTCATTAGCATCTCTGGTCCTGAAATAATGAGTAAATTCTATGGAGAAAGTGAAGCTAGATTAAGAGAAATATTCAAAGAGGCACGTGAAAAATCTCCATCCATTATCTTTGTTGATGAAATTGATTCTATAGCTCCAAAGAGAGAAGAGGTTACAGGCGAAGTAGAACGAAGAGTTGTTTCACAAATGCTTTCGTTAATGGATGGATTAGAAGCAAGAGGCAAAGTAATTGTAATTTCTGCAACAAATAGACCTAATGCAATTGATCCTGCATTAAGACGACCTGGTAGATTTGATAGGGAAATTGAAATTAAAGTTCCTGACAAGAAAGGAAGAAAAGACATTCTTGCAATTCATACTCGAAACATGCCTTTGGCAGACGATGTTAATATAGATAAAGTTGCTTCAGTTAGTCACGGCTATGTAGGAGCCGATTTGGAATATTTATGTAAAGAAGCTGCAATGAAATGCTTACGAAGATTATTACCTGAACTTAACCTAGAAGATGAAAAAATACCTCCTGAGACTTTGGATAAACTGATTGTAAATGGAGAAGATTTTCAAAAAGCGCTAGTTGAAGTTACTCCATCAGGAATGCGTGAAGTATTCATTGAAAATCCAGATATAAAATGGGATCAAGTTGGTGGATTAGCTGAAGTGAAACGTGAACTACAAGAAGCAGTAGAATGGCCGATGAAATATCCTGGATTGTATGACAAATTAGGACATAGAATGCCACGTGGAATTTTGTTACATGGTCCAAGTGGAACTGGTAAAACATTACTAGCAAAAGCTGTTGCGACTGAAAGTGAAGCTAACTTTGTTTCAGTTCGTGGACCAGAATTGCTATCAAAATGGGTTGGAGAATCTGAAAGAGGAATTAGAGAAATATTTCGTAGGGCAAGACAAGCTGCACCTTGTGTAATATTCTTCGATGAAATTGATTCTATAGCTCCAATTAGAGGTGCTGGAGGGGAAACTGCTGTAACTGAAAGAGTTGTGAGTCAACTTTTGACTGAACTTGACGGTATGGAAAACATGCACGGGGTGGTTGTCCTTGCTGCAACTAACAGAGCAGATATGATTGATACTGCACTATTACGACCAGGACGATTTGATAAGATTATCCAAATCCCATTACCCGATAAAGAAAGTAGGAGAAGTATTTTAGAAATTAATGCAAAAGAAATTCCAATAGTTAGAGATCCCAAGAGTCCAGATTACGTAAATATAGAAAAAATATCGGAACTCTCAGATGGTTTGAGCGGAGCAGATGTTGCTGCTATTGCAAACACTGCTGTCTCTTTAGTAATTCATGAATTTCTTGATGCGCATCCAGAAATTAAAGAAGTAGAAAAGGCGTCTGAAGGAGCAAAAGTTACAATGAAACACTTTGAAGAGGCCGTAAAGAAAGTCAGAGAACAAAAAGACCTAAAGATTGGTCAAAAAGTTGTAGCATCTTATTACAGGTAGTTTTAATAAAATAGCCAATCTAATCCACCTAAATGTCTGAATATAGAGGCTATAACGGTCAGTCTCTTACATTTCTAAAAGAATCTAAAGTAAAGGTAGGAGATTCAGTTAAGGTTACTGAAGATTTAACATATACAGGCATACTTATGCCACGGTATGAATACACTGATGATAAACACATTGTTCTCAAGCTTAGAAATGGTTACAATGTAGGCATTGAGATTGATAAAATAAAAAAAATTGAGTTAATTCCAACTGAAAAAATAGAAAAAAAAGATTTCCCACAGACTAAAACTGATGCATCTCTACCAAAAGTTTTACTTTTGTCAACTGGTGGAACAATAGCAAGTAAAATAGATTATAGAACTGGCGCAGTAACACCAGCATTAAGTGCAAAAGATCTTAATGCAACTGTACCAGAGTTAGCAAACTTGGCAAACATTGATGCGGAGGTTCTATTTTCAGAATACTCTGAAAACATTGAACCTAGTCATTGGAAGAAGCTTGCTGAAAAATTACATTCTTATGCAAAATCAGATTACAAAGGAATAGTTATTGCTCATGGAACAGACACAATGCAATATACTGCATCGTTTCTTTCCTTTTCACTTGCAGGTTATCCTATTCCAATAGCTCTAGTCGGTTCACAAAGATCCTCGGATAGACCATCATCAGATGCAGCTTTAAACTTAATTTCTGCAGTAAGATTTGTTGTTGCAACCAATACTCGTGGCGTTTTTGTAATAATGCATCATAATGAAAGCGATGATTTAGTTGTAGGACATGCTGGAACTCGGGTTAGAAAAAATCATACGAGTAAAAGAAGTGCATTTAAGACTATAGGTGGAAATCCAGCCTTTTTAATTTTGGAAAACAAAATTGAAAACAATTTAGAAAAAGAATTTTTTAAACACAAAGAATACTTGGCAAAATTAAATGTTGATTCAAATGTAGCTCTTGTAAAATATCATCCTGGTTTCAATCCAAAAATTATTGATTTTCTTGTTGAATCTGGCTATAGAGCAATAATTTTTGAAGGAACTGGGCTAGGACATGTTGGCAAGACAATGTATAATGTAATCAAAAAAGCTAACGAGTCTGGATTATTTTTAGGAATGACTTCACAGTGTATTGAAGGAAGAATAGCAATGAATGTCTATGAGAGTGGCAGGGATCTTCTTGAGCTTGGCATCGTACCATTATCAGATATGATTCCAGAGACTGCGCTAGTAAAGGCAATGTGGGCTCTGGGTAATTCAGAAAATATGACGCAAATGAAAAAATTAATGCTTGAAAATATTGCCTCTGAATTTTCAGATTAATCTTTTATGATTGTTAGGAGGGAGATAATACATGTCTGAATTAAAAATTGACAAAATTGGATTAAAGGTAGGATTAGAAATTCATCAACAGTTAGCAACTCATAAAAAATTATTTTGTAATTGTACTCCATTAGAATCCAATGAGTTCTCTGATAAATTTTCACGTAAATTGAGAGTGTCAAAAAGTGAATTGGGAGAATACGACCCAGCAGCAATTTTTGAAAGCAAAAAATCTAAGAAAATGATCTACTATACAAATCCAGCAAATGGTTGTCTAGTAGAACAGGATGAGGAACCTCCTCATGAGCTTGATGTTGATGCAAAAAACATTGCTATACTAATTGCCTGCTCTTTAAAATCAAATATTTTTAGTGAAATATATCCAATGAGAAAGATGGTAATTGACGGCTCTAATACTTCTGGTTTTCAAAGAACGATGATGGTATCTCAAGGCGGATTCCTCGATATTGAAGGAAAAAAAATTGGTGTACAGTCTATTTGTCTTGAAGAAGATGCTGCAAGACTATTAGCAGATCGTGAAACAGAGCGAGATTTTAGTCTTGATCGTTTAGGAGTTCCCCTTGTTGAGATTGCCCTAGAACCAGTTAGTGCTAGTCCCTCTGAGATGAGAAAAATTGCGCATAGCTTGGGTAGACTATTGAGAACAACAAAAAGAGTTGCTAGAGGATTGGGGTCAATAAGACAAGATGTCAATGTTTCGATATCAGGTGGCGGTGTAGTAGAGGTAAAAGGAGTTCAACAACTAGATCAATTAGAAAAAGTAGTAGAGTATGAAGCAAAAAGGCAACACGGTTTACTTTTAATTTCTGAAAAGCTAAAAGAACTAGAAAAAATTTCAAGACAAGATGATGTTTTTGATGTCACTGAATTAATGAAAGGATGTAAATCAAAGATAATACAAAAATCCCTTCAGGACAAGGCCATAATCAAGGCTATTAAGATTAAAAATTTTTCAGGAATGTTCAGCTATTCTCCATATGAAGGAATTAGACTTGGTAAAGAATTAGGTCAACTTGTTCGATTTTTTGGCATTGGCGGAATATTTCATTCTGATGAGCTTCCAAATTATGGAATAGAAAATTCTGATGTTGATAAATTAAAAAAATTATTAAAAACTAAAGAAAATGATGGTTTCATAATTATTGCTGGTCAAGATTTTAAGATAGATTATGCAATAGATTCCATAATTAATAGAATCAATGATGCAAAAATTGGTGTTCCTGCAGAAACAAGGTTGGCAACACAAACTGGAGAAACTGTTTATCTTCGACCTAGACCAGGTGCGTCAAGAATGTATCCTGAGACAGATATTCCTCCAATACTAGTATCTGAAAGCGAAATTTACTCTGCAAAAAAAAATATTCCTAAATCCTGGAATGAGTCATTAAAAGAACTTCAAGAAAAATATGAACTTAATTCTCAGCTTGCAGAACAAATTTTTGATTCAGAATATTTAGAATTGTTTGAGAATATCTGTTCAGATAAAAAAAGTTCTCCCAATTTTGTTGCGTCTGTCTTGTGTTCTACAATTACAAATCTTGAACGACAAGGATTGAATTCTAGTTTGCTTAGGCCAAAAGAAATCATGAGAGCCTTTGAGTTTCTTAATCAAGGAAAAATTACTAAGGAATCCGTAGAAATTATATTTGAGCAGCTCATGTCTGGGAAAACACATTCGGTTGATGAGGCAATTCAGAATACATCGATGACTACCATAAATGAGGAGGAATTAGGTAAGATTTTAGCTGGAATAATTCAAGCAAATCTGGATATTATTAACAAGCAAGGCTCTCATTCAATTGGAATTCTAATGGGAAATGCGATGAAATCGCTTCGAGGAAAGGCATCTGGTGAAAGAATTAACAAATTATTACAAAATATGATTACTGAATATCTTAACAAAAATAGAAAATAAAAATTATAGTATGCTAACGCACACTCTATCAGGGATTACTTTTATTCTATTTTTCGTCTACCTGTTCCGCGTCCCATTGAGACCCACCTTCCTTTACCAGTTGGTCTTCCGGTGGTTTCTGCGATATCTCCGAGTTTAATTTTTTTAGTTCCTCGGCCCATTGAGACGTACACATCTTTAGCAGCGTCCTTTCGTTGTTTTTGAATCTCTTTGTAGCTGTCACCGGTCCAATTATCTGATTCTTTATCAGATACTCGTCGTGATGTACCTCTGCCACCTACTCTTACTATTTTACCCATAATACATAATTGTATTAACTATCGTTTAAAGTTGTTCCTTATTCTATAG
>DATBIP010000026.1:0-5295 GCA_036556885.1 Nitrosopumilaceae archaeon | reverse complement strand
ACTTTAGAGTCATTGCTATTTCATCTAATCCCTCAAGAAGATTATGTTTTTTATAATCATCAATTTGGAAGGAAATTACTTCTGTATCAGTTTTGATTGTTTGGTTTTTTAGATCAACTTCAATCTCTGTCTGTATCTGTAAGAGACTGTCTACAGTTTCAGAGTCAAGAACTATTGCTAACAATCCATTTTTAAAACAATTACTGTAAAAAATATCTGCAAAGGACGGTGCAATAATTACAGAAAATCCATAGTCTTGTAATGCCCAGACTGCATGTTCTCGGCTAGAACCACAACCAAAATTGTCTCGTGTAACTAAGATTTTAGAGTCTTTGTATTTGGGATCATTTAAAATAAAATCTGAGTTTGGTGTTTGGTTTTTATTGAATCTCCAATTATAAAATAGATATTTCCCAAAACCAGTTTTTTGGATCAGTTTTAAAAATTGTTTTGGAACAATTTGATCAGTATCTACATTAACTTTGTCAAATGGAGTAACAATACTTTTGACTTTGTGAAATTTTTCCATTTTAACTTACATCCATTTCGCGCACATCAACAAAGTGCCCTTTAATTGCAGCGGCCGCTGCCATTACTGGACTAACAAGGTGTGTACGACCTCCCACTCCCTGTCTTCCTTCAAAATTTCTATTTGAGGTACTGGCACATCTTTCACCTGGACCAAGTATGTCTGGATTCATTCCAAGACACATGCTACATCCGGACTCTCTCCATTC
Organism: Nitrosopumilaceae archaeon; assembly: GCA_036556885.1. Lineage (GTDB taxonomy): Archaea > Thermoproteota > Nitrososphaeria > Nitrososphaerales > Nitrosopumilaceae > CSP1-1. Next base: position 4,558 of record DATBIP010000026.1, on the reverse strand, counting down.
AAAATTTGCATCTTTGAAGATTTTGTCAATTCCCAATTCTTCTGCTTGTTTTTTTACCATTTGCGAGCCAGGTACAACCATTGCACGAACTTTGTGAGATACTTTTTTTCCTTTGACAACCTTTGAAGCTTCTATCAGATCCTCTAAACGTGCATTTGTACATGAGCCAATGAAAACTCGATCAACATAGATATCAGTAATTGGAGTTCCAGGTTTTAGGTCCATATACTGTAAGGCCTTTTCTGCTGCATTTTTTTGATTCAGGTCATCCTTTGCAAAATCTTCTGGAAATGGAATTTTCTCAGTAACATCAGATACCATGGCAGGATTTGTACCCCAGCTTACTTGTGGGGCAATTTCTTTTGCATCGAGGCTAAAGGTTTTCTCAAACCTTGCATTAGAGTCTGTTTTTAGATTTTCACGCCAATCATCTACTAAATCTTCAAAATTTTTTGGAGTAAATTTTTTGCCACGTATATAATCAAAGGTTTTCTCATCTGGCGCTATAAGACCTGCACGAGCACCAGCTTCAATTGACATGTTACATATAGTCATTCTTTGTTCTATGGTAAGGTCTGAAATTGTCTGACCACGATACTCTATGACAGTCCCAGTTCCACCTGCAGTGCCAATTCGCTTTATTATTGAAAGTATGATGTCTTTGGCAGTAACAGCAAATGGGTTTTTTCTTTTTCCATCAACTTTTATCTCAAAAGGCTTGAGTTTTTCCATCCAAAGTGTTTGAGTAGCCAAAACATGTTCAACTTCACTTGTACCAATACCAAAAGCCAAGGCTCCAAATGCTCCTTGAGTAGAAGTATGACTATCACCACAAACAATTGTGCTACCAGGTAAAGTAATTCCTAGTTGAGGACCAATGACATGAACTATTCCTTGATTTGGACTACCTATTCCAAACAACTGTATTCCAAAATCTTTACAGTTTTTTTCTAAGGTTTTGATTTGAATTGAAGATATCTGATCTACAATTGGCAAAGACCTATCGCTAGTTGGTACATTATGATCCTCAGTTGCGATAGTAAGATCAGGTCTCCTTACCTTTCTATTGTTTAATCTCAAACCTTCAAAAGCCTGAGGGGAAGTGACCTCATGAACTAGATGACGATCTATGTAAAGTAGTGACGGACCATTTTTCTCTTCAGCAACTATGTGAGAGTCCCAGATCTTTTCAAATAGTGTCTTTGGCATTGCTACTGTTCCTCAGATTACGGGTTGAACTTGAATAGTCCACCAGCTGCTATAATTTTTCCAATTAATTCTGAGAATGGTTTCATTTGATATTTTTTATTTTTTGTGAGATTTTTAATTTCATTGTTATCGATGTTTATCTCAAGTTCGTCTCCTTCTGAAACATCCTTCAAAGTATCCTCATCAATCTCTATTGGTAAGAGAAATGCTCCATCTACTGCATTTCTGTAAAAGATTCTAGCAAAAGAAATAGCTAAAACTGCCTTTATGCCAGAGTGGGCTAAAGCTATTGGAGCATGTTCACGAGAAGACCCACAGCCAAAATTTCTTCCTGCTACTATGAAATCGCCCTCTTTGACTTTAGAATGAAAATTAGGATCAAGTCCTTCCATTGCATGTTTTGCAAGCTCTGCATAATCATGAATCTTAAGATATGTACCTGGAAGAATTACGTCTGTATCGATGTTATCCTGTTCATATTTGATTACGTTTCCTTTCATTTCAAATCCCTTGGATCAGTTAATTTTCCAGTTACAGCTGAGGCAGCTGCTACTAGAGGAGAAGCAAGATATGTTTTAGATTCTACATGTCCCATTCGTCCTGGGAAATTTCTATTTGTTGTACTAACACAAACCTCGTCTTTTGCTAGTACGCCCATGTGTGCTCCACAACATGCTCCACAGGTTGGTGGTCCTACCACTACGCCTGCATCTAGAAAGATCTTAATCAAGCCATCCTCTAATGCCTTTTTGTAAATAGAAATTGCTGCAGGTAGTATCTCTGTTCTAATTTTGACTGTACGACCTTTGAGAATTTTTGCAACAGCTTTTAGATCAGTTAATTTGGCACCAGTACATGAGCCAATGTAGGCTTTGTCTAACTCTGTTGTGGGCATATCTCTTACAACTGAAATATTTTCTGGAGAGTATGGTTTTGCAACAATTGGTTCCATTTCAGATGCTTCATATTCGAATGTTTTTTCAAATTGGGCATCAGGGTCTCCTCTTAGTGGAGTATAGTCTGTTTTTCCTCGCTCTGCAAGATATTTAGTAATTTTCTTGTCTGGTTCTATAATTCCATTTTTAGCTCCTGCTTCTGTTGTCATATTTGTTAGGGTAAGGCGTTCGTCTACTGACATTTTTTCAATTCCAGAACCTCCAAACTGCATTGCCTTGTATGCAGCTCCGTCAGTTCCAATATCTCCGATTATCTTTAAAATGAAATCTTTAGCCATAACATGGTCTGGAAGTTTTCCATTTAGTCTAAAATACAAAGTTTCAGGTACTTTGAACCAGATTTTCCCATGCAATAAGACGTATGCCATATCTGTATGCCCCAAGCCACATGCAAATGCACCTAGAGCACCTGTAGTATTAGTATGCGAATCGCCAGCTACATAGACTTGCCCAGGGAGAACCATAGCTTCTTCGTGTGACAAAGTGTGACATATTCCATATTGACCCATACCGTATTTGAAATGCTTTGTAATGCCATAATTTTTTGTAAAGTTTGTAAGTTTTACAATGTTTTCAGCCGAAACCTTTTCTGCAGAAGGAACAAAATGGTCTTCAGCCACCCAAACCTTTGAAGGATCCCATAACTTTTCTACGCTAATTCCTTGTTTTTGTAATTTTTCAAATACCTTAATGACACCGGGTCCAGACACATCATGAACCATTGCTCTATCAACATTTGCAAAAACAACATCGTCAGGTTCCACCTTTTCTTTGTTGGATGCACGTGCAAGAATCTTTTCAGTAATATTCATAATCGAAAAGGCTTTCTCTTGAGATTAAAAGCTTTTCAGAAGGATAAAAAGAAAGATGCCTGAAAGTAGATTATGTCATTAACAGTTTCGCCACTGGTAGTAGAAAGAAAAGAAAACGAGTTTGACCTCTTTAACACAGTTATTGATTCAATAGACAAGAATGGATTTTCACTTGAGGAAGGAGATGTTCTTGTTATTTCTAGTAAATTCGTTTCAAATGCACAAGGTAGAGTAATACAATTAGATTCTGTTAAAGCTTCTAGCCAAAGTAATTTAATTTCAAAAAAATTTCGAATGAAACCAGAATTTGCTGAAGTTATCATTAGAGAGTCTGATAAAATCTTTGGAGGAATATCTGGATTTGTCATTTCATCGTCAGATAATATTTTGGCTCCTAATGCTGGAATCGATAAATCAAATGCAAAAAAAGGAAAAGTAATCCTCTATCCAAATGAACCTTATCTTGTAGCTGAACAACTGCGACGAAAAATCTTCTTGAGATATTTAGTTCATGTAGGTATCATCATAGTTGATAGTAGATTAATGCCGGCAAGGGTTGGAACTACAGGTGTTGCTATTGCATGTTCTGGAATTGAGCCTGTAGAAGATTTGAGATCACAAAAAGATTTGGATGGAAATCCTCTCAAGGTAACCTTCCAAGCTGTAGTTGATAATTTAGCAACAATCGCAAATCACAAAATGGGAGAAGCATCAGAATCAAAACCTATTGCAATAGTAAGAGACTCTGGTGCAAAGTTAACTGATAGAAGAATTAAACCAAATGAGGTAGCAGTTTCACATGATCAATGTGTATATGTTCGTGGTTTGAAAAATTCATCTTGAAAAAAATTGTTTAACACAAATTTGTTAATTTTGAATCAGCACTGCTTTAAATAGAGGGTATTTTGGGCATGAATTATGGAATACCTTACAACATACCCTAAGACAATATCATTTTTTGATGGATTAAAAGGAAAGATAAAGGTAGATGGTGGAACTGGTGTTGAACAGCTCACTATAGTTGTTAAGAAAAATGTTGATGAGCTTCTCAAAATCTTTTCTAAAGAAGGATTTACTGGAGTTAAATTTGAACATAAACAACCATTTCAGATTGGACATGGACTTTCATTGAAGCTCAAAAAACCATGGGAGATGCATGTAAGATTAGTAGAAATGAAAAAAGGACTAATTGCAATACAGGCAGAAGTTGAGGTTTCAAGGGATTATCTACAACATCTATTTTGTCAAAGAACACCTGTCATTTACGAAATAGAATCTCTTATGAAAAAGTATCAAATTGATTATAAAATTTGGAATAATAGAATACGAAAATACGTTCAAACTGTATTAGATAATTACAAAATTAAGCTTAACACACCAAATATTCCAGTATTAGCTTGGAAACCATTGGTCTTTGTGATTGCAACTGTTGGCTCTATTTATCTTTGGAAATACCTCCAAACAATTTAGAATATTCTATAAAGAAAATTATTTTTATTAAATTTCTAAAATATTTGCATAAAAAAATATGATAGAGTTAGGATAACTCTGCGTGACCAAACAAGACAGAAAACTGCTTGC
>DATBIP010000025.1:0-23446 GCA_036556885.1 Nitrosopumilaceae archaeon | reverse complement strand
GACTATTTCGTTATTATTATGAGGTGTATATTCATCTTCCAATTTTATCGATAATGTTGTTCTTTCTAGTATTATGTAAAGGTTAAGAATAAAATTTCAGATTAGTAAATTAGAACTACATAATTTTTAGTTTTTTGTTTTAAAACAATGTGTGCTGGATAATGAAATTTTTACAATAGGATTTATCTCAATTAGTTTTTATCATTCAATAATATCAGGTTTGAGTATGGATTTAGACGAACGTATTCAGGCACATATTTTATCAGTTTGGAAAGAATCTAAAAAATTATTTTCCATTCATGGTACTGAAGGTATGTTAATTTTAACTAATAAGCATTTGATGTTTGTAAATAAAACAGAAGCAAAAATGAGGTGGTGGCAAGCTGCTACTCAAAGACAGGTTCTTACTTTTTTAAAATCAGCTGATGTGATGATTCGTCATGATGGATATGATGAGAAACAGTTAGAGTTGGATATGGAAAACAAAAAAAATATGGAAATAAAATTCGGTGATATCTTGAATCTTAGTCATGAAAATAAAAATTGGGGAGGAGTTTTGAATTTAGAAATTAACGAAGATGGTAAGAAACAAAAATATCAGTTTTCGGTTGTTCAGGATTGGGTAAAATATCCTATGAAAGAACCAACTAAATACATGAAAGTTGATTGGACGCCCCTTGTACAATACATCAAAAATAATCAAAAAATTACGAATTAAATTGAATAAAGTGTATGCTGTAGGAGTTGGACCGGGGGCCCGGGAATTTATTACTAAAAGAGTAGAAGATATCTTACGCAATTCCAATGTAATCATAGGATACAAGTATACTCTAAACACAATCAAAGATTTGATTTCGGGAAAAGAAGTTTATGAAATTACTATGAAAACTCAAGAAGAAGTGTATCAAAAAGTGCAAAAGAGTTTAGGAAAAAAAATTCTTGTAATACCATTTACTGGAGATGTTAATTTTTCAGAATCAGAAGTAGTTGATAGATTGATTGAAATTTTTGGGGATGTACATATTGTACCTGGAATTAGTTCAATTCAAGTAGCAGCTTCTTTAGCCAAAGTTCCTTTAGATAAATCAAAGGTAATTACCATGCATATTTCAACTTCAATTGAGAGAGAGAAAATTGAACTTCAAAAGGCATTACTAGATGGGTTCAATGTTGTACTTGTTCCTAGACCTTGGCCAAAAGAGCCTTCCAAACATTTCATGCCATCAGAAATTGCGTTTTATTTGAAAAAAAATGGATTCGATACCAAGAAATTAAAAGTTCATGTTTTTGAAAACTTGACCACAGAAAAAGAAACTGTATTTGTTGGTATGGTAAATGATTTAGAAAAAAAAGAGTTTTCTGATTTATCTGTAATGGTTTTCGATCAATCTAAATTAAATTCATATATTAATTTCAATTAATTGGATTTGAAGTACTTGGTCTTAGGACATCTGATTCTATATCAGGAAATACTACAACATCTAATGTCATCCATGGATAATCCTCATCAAATAAAGCGTAAAAGCCAATTTCATCAATTGTAAGACTCCAGCTTTTTCCTGGTTGAATATCACCACTAGCTATTCGACCGTCTGTGGTGTAGATTCCAACACGAGATTCAGTATCTCGTTTTCCACTCGATACACTGTGTGATACGGTATCATCGTTGATGAATGTAAGCGTGTTTCCTGGTACAATTGATGCCCTATCTATAGAATAAAATCTCTGACTTGAAACACCTTCTTGTTGAATATAACTAAATTCTCGTGGATTAGCTGAACCTTTTAGAATGTGAATTATAATTTCATTCTCTTGAGTTGGTTTGGTAGTTGTTGTAGATGGACTTGTAGGAGGGGTTCCAGTTAATGTTGAAATTTTTGTAGTGTAGATTATTTTATTGGATTCACTTCCTTGAGTTAATCTACCAGTAAATGTATAGATTGAACCATCAATGCTGTTTTCAACTAGTCTTCCAAAGAAACTAATGGAAACTTCATTACCAATAGAATTTTCTGCAGTACCAATCAATCTGACAAAACGACCATCCCTTAACAAATTTCCAGAAATATTGGTAGCTTCAAAATCTAAGTCGTTAATTGTTACAAATCCATCCTCTACTACAAGCTTGCTACTACTTCCAACTTTTTCCCCAACTGACATTAGTAGATCAATTTCAGAAATTTTTATTGTTTTTTCAGTTACAGCAAAACCTGAACCCTCAACAAGATAGGCTGTATTTGCAACTAACTGAGCATTTGATTCGTTAGGTGATGTTCCAATAAAGATTAAACTTAATACAAAAAACGGAATAATTAATGATGATTTCATGCTAATTCATAGTTTAGTTTCGTTTATAATTTAATACTAAATTATTTTAGATATACTCAATAATTAGAATAAACTCATTCACAAAAACTAGATTATTGCCTCAATTCCAGAGTCTTCTACAACTTGAATTAGATATGCTTCCAGGAAACCTCCTCCTATTAGAAGACCTACAACTATTCCTATTTCAATACCAGTTATTTTAAAATCAGATTTGATTGGTATTTTCTTTATTATTTTATGTATTAAGAGTAGACTCCGTGACATTGCTAACGAATAAGCTACAAGTTCCATTATGCCAAAGGGAGACATATACAGAATCGCTAGTGGATGAATACTAGAAATCATCGGATTGAGTAAAGCCAAGGCGGCAAAAGCCTGACCAGTTTGCCAAGCAGAAAAAAACCCCCATCCAACACCAAACCCAGGAATAAACATTGGTAGTGCTACTACCGCGTTATGAAGAAAAATCCCCATACCATCAATATCCTCGATTAGAGCTTGGAATTCTTCTTGAAAGACTAATGCGTCTTCATGTGATATTTGGCTTAGAGATCCAATAAAGTAGGATGCAGAAAATAACCCAATAAAAATAAAAAATGTGATAAGTCTCTTCTGATTTTTCACAGCCTTTTTCTTAAAGTTGGGTATTTGAGGGTTTGTAGCGAGCAGATTTAATTAAAACTCTTAATATTTTTTGATGATGGAGAAAGACGTAGTTTTTGCTATTAATTATGCCTTAAACAAGGGTTTTCAAATTCACCCAGATGCTTTAAAGATTATAGAAAGAGTGGATGTTAATGAATTAGAACGAGTCATTAAACAAATAATTCGAGAAAAAACAAAACAAAAATTATTTTCAATAAATCAAAATGATTTGGAAGTAGTTCTTGGACTCAAAGATGATGAGAAATTAGAAAGCGAATATAGAGTACTAAGTGACCCTTCTCCAAAGATAACCTCGGCTGAGGGGGTAGAAGGATATGGAATGCTTTTTGAGAGTAGATTTATGAAATTAAAAAAAATTATTTCTAATAGGCCAGAAGCTAAGATGCTTAAAACAATATCCTCAGCGGTTTCTTCAAAATCAAATGATGATATGTATATTTGTGGTCTTCTTACAGAACGAAGAGTAGAAAGAAACGTCACTAAACTAATAATTGATGACCCTACAAGCTCAATTGAAACAATTATTTTTGATCAAGATTTGCAAAAAATAGCTGCATCTCTTCTCACTGACCAATTTGTAATGGGAAGAATTAGTCTTGCTAAAAATGGGGGATTTATTATGAAAGACATTATCGTTCCAGATATACCAGAACACATCCCAAATCGCTCTAAAACTGAGACATATGCTGCTTTTTTGTCTGATCTTCATATTGGAAGTATGTATTTTATGGAAAAAGAATTAAATGATTTTATTTCGTGGCTATCAAGTCCAGATCCCATAGCACGAAAAATTCGTTTTGTTTTGATTTGTGGTGATGTTGTAGATGGAGTTGGGATTTATCCAAATCAGGATAAGGAATTAGACTGTGTTGATATCCATGAACAGCTTAAAAAAACTGCAGAGTTATTAAGTAAAATTCCTCAGCATATCAAAATTTTTGTCACCCCAGGGAATCATGATCCTGGTAGACGAGCTTTACCACAACCAGCCATACCACAGATTTATAATTCTGATTTATGGAACAAGAAAAATATTTTCATGTTAGGAAATCCAGCGATGATTTCTCTTAATGGAGTAAAGGTCTTGATGTTTCATGGGCAAAGTATAGACGATGTAGTTAGAACAACCCCTGGATTGAGTTTTGATAAACCTGCATTAGTAATGAAATATCTATTACAAGCAAGACATTTGAGTCCAATTTATGGTTCTCAAACACCGCTTGCTCCAGAAATTGATGATATGATGATAATTGAGGATATACCAGATATCTTTCATGCAGGGCATGTTCATGTAGTAGATTTGGATTTGTATAGAGGAGTTTTAATTTTAAATTCTGGGGCTTGGCAACACCAGACCCCATTTCAGGCTGGTGTAGGCATAACCCCAACTCCAGGTATGGCAGTAATTGTGAATCTAAAAACTTTCAAAGTTTATACAAAATCTTTTACTTCGAAAGACTAGAAATTTTTATAGAATATCTTCGAATGTTAGATCGTTTTTGAATGTTTCTTTTATTGTTTCAGATGGAATAGTAAGTCTGTATTTTTTTGTATTTCCATGGATTCCTTGATAGACTATACGTCCACTGATAATTCCTGACAACTCAATTTCGCTTAACATTTGAGTGACCCGTCTTTGGGTTAGTTCTTGTTGTCTAACTGTTTTACAGAGGCTTTTGTAAACTGCATAAATCTCACCTGTTGATAATTCCGAGGTTTTCATCGCTGCAATAATTAGTAATTTTTCATGGAGTGGAAATGATTGAAGAGATGTTACTTCTTTATTTTCTTCAATTTTTTTTGCTGCCATTCTAATATGTTCTTCATTAATTGATTTTTTCTGTTCCCTTTCAGCTATTTCGCCGGCAACTCTTAAGAGATCAATTGCTCTTCTTGCATCACCGTGCTCCCTACCAGCCATTGCAGAACAGAGATTTAGGGCAGAATCTTCTACGGCACCAGGAATAAAGGCCTGCTCTATTCTACCTTCTAGAATTTTTCTTATCTGTTCAACCGAATATGTTGTAAAAACAATTTCCTCCTCTCCCAATGTGCTTAATACCCGTGGGTCTAGTCTTTCTTTGAAGGTAAGATCGTTTGATATTCCAACAAAAGTTAGTGAGCCTTTTATTAAACGCTCATTTGCTCTTGTTAATTGATATAAGATATCCTTACCTGTTTTCCTAACAAGGTCTGCAAGATAGTCAATTTCATCAATAACAAAAACCGCATTTAGATGATTTTTATCTATAGTTCTTAGGAGTCTTTTGAAAACCTCGCTAATTGCAAGACCTGTTGATGGTAATTCTTTCTCATCAAGTCTTAATTGTCTTCCAAAACTTACTAATAATTGATATAATGTAGTTTCTTCCTTTGAGTTTACATATACAAGTTTAATTGGGAAATTTGATTTTGCAACTCTTGTCTGAATTTTTGAGAGGATTTTTTTTACGACTAAGGTTTTTCCTGTTCCTGGTTTTCCATAGACCAAAAGATTTGATGGTCGTGATTGTTTTAATATTGGCATTAATGATTGTGTGACTAATTCCTGCTCAGAATCACGATGAAAAATTGTATCAGGCATATATGTAAAATGCAGAATATCTCTATTTTTGATTAGAGTAATACCTTTTTCTGCAGCATCTAACAGTCTTTCTACTGGGTCTAAAGTTATAGCGCTCATTGAGATCATTCCCGATCGTCAATTTACACTTGAATTGATCCTATCAGAATTTTTTACAAGTAGGATCGTTCTGATTGACTTGTTAGATCAGACTCTGATCGACTTCTCACACACCTTAGTTTCTAATGAAATAAAAAAAGAATACGAAAAAAGAAAAAATGAATGAAGAGTAGTTTGTATATTATATTTTCAATAAAAAAAATTTTTTGAATAAAGAAAGAGTGGAAATATTGGTGTGTGGGTGTACCAATTAACAAAAAGTTAACCTGGTGTTAAGAAAAACCTCAAAAGAGTAGTTTTGACCCTTTAATTTCTACTCTAGGCGTTAAAATGAAAGTTAACATTGTTAATAACATGATAATGACCCCTTTATTTCCACTCCAAGCATGGGGGAAGATACTAAGAAATTAGATTTTTTAAAATCATGTTAACTATGGAGAATATCATAGGCGTGACTTACACAGTCAAACTTAACAAACTGTTTTGTTAACAAACATAACAGGATCTATTCAATTGTTAACAAACATGCCCATTCTAACACTATGGGAAAAAGAAGGATTAGAATAGATATTGAGGATGCTGAAGGTGCTACCTACAACCTAAACCTAACTGGTAATATAACTAGGGAAAAGGTACTCAAAGCCTTTGAATTCTTGGATCTAATGAATATTGAAGAAACCCAAGATTCCCCTCAAATGGATTCGGTAGGTGCAAAAATCTGGCATATTGTAGACAAGTACTACCCTGTAGGCAAATTTACCTCCTCAGTCATACTAGAGAAATATGAGGATGAGTATAACGAACCCATCAAACTTAGTATAATCTCCACTTATCTATCTCGTTTTAGTGAAAAGGGGAAAATTGAACGAGCAAAAACTGGTCGTGAATGGACCTATCAGAGCATGAAAATTACTCAAAAAAGACCAAATTAGGAAATATTTACCTTTTTTATTATTAAACGACCATCTTCTAAAAGGACTTTAACATAGTCTCCCTTTTGCATTTCAAGATATTTTCTAAAGCGTTTAGGGATGGAAACCGTTCCTCCAGAGGTTATTTTCACTAACTCATCATTATCTGAACTCATCATAATTTATATATTTTAACAATATATAAATTATTATTTTATATATTTATGAATTAATAATGAAATTTAGGTTTTTGTGGATTATGCAGCAACATTTTGTAAATGTTCTAAAATACCAATCTTAGCTTTACCCTTATCTGTAATAGAATAAGTAAATGGTTTGGTTCTAGTGTTTCTTTCAACATATCCTTCTTGGTATAACTTTTTCATTAATCTCGAAATATGTTCTCTTGACCTATGTGATGCATTCTGAATATCACGTGATGTCATTGATTTGTGTGTGATTAATCCTAAAACAAAATCTACTATATTACTAAAGTCATTATTTGGGGTTTGCCGAGGTTTGGGGGCAACGTATTTTGGCTTTATTATTGAACTTTCTTCAGAATCGGAAATCTTCTCTTCAAATTTACTAAAACCAACATCTTCGACTGATTTTGTTCCATATTCATCAATTTCTAATGAATCTAATCGTATTTTCATATCAATTAACTGCCTTTCGTAAAACTCCAAGCGGTCATTTGAAGAGGGTTCAAACTTTTTTTGATTTTTTATGAACGTTTTAATCTTGTAAAAAGCATACAAACCAAGTAATCCAAGAAAAAACGCAGCTACAAATCCAATAATTATCCCAGGATCAGGAATTTCTATTAACATCACATATTACAGCATTAATTTGTGATTTATCGTGATAGAACAACATAATTTCACACTTACATCAATGTGATTATTGGTGTAACAACACAAAAAATATCTATCAAATTAGAAAAATCATTCCTAAAATCACATACTAATTAGTTGCTTTATTGCCTTATCCATCACAACAATGATTTGCTCTTCTCGTTCTGGGAAAACATCACTATCTTGCATCACAGAAATTTGTTCGGATAGACGGGATATCACATCAACATCATCAGGTAAAATTACGCCTAATCCACGAAGTAAGATAATTGAGTAATAAAGACCAAATAATTTATTCCTTGATTGGTTTACTTGTCTGTAATATGCACCTTTAGAGATATTAAACTCAACTTCCATCAAATTCTTCTGTTTTAAAATAATTTCAATTTGTCGTTCAGTAAATAATGATTTTTTGATGATTTGACGTAAAATATGATTAAAATTAGATTGTTTGTTCTCTACCATAGCTATACAGATCTGTATACTATCGTAGCAATTAAACTTTAAAGAGTTAATGATGAACAACGGGATATGACTGGGCGCGTTGAAACCTATCTAAAATCACAACTAAAGAAAAAGAAAACAACACTACTCTTTGTTCTGATTGACTCTGAAATTTCTAATATTCGTACTTCAATAAAGCTTGCAAAGGATGTAGAAAAAATAGGTGCCTCTGCAATTTTAGTTGGGGGGTCCTCTGCAAACGATCAAATTGAGATGGCTGAAGTTGTAAAAAATTTAAAAAAAGCAGTTAAAATTCCAAAAATTCTTTTCCCTGGTAATGTAACTGGTGTGGTTCCACAAGCGGACGCAATCCTCTTTAGCTCACTACTAAATTCTGAAAATCCATATTATATTTCCCAAGCACAAGCACTAGGAGCTCCAAATGTTTTAAAATTTGGATTAGAACCACTTCCTACAGCGTATTTAGTTATTGGTGAAGGGACATCTGCTTGGTTTGTTGGTTCTGCAAGAGGAATCCCATTTGACAAACCAAAAATTGCAGCAGCTTATTCATTAGCAGCTCAATTTCTTGGAATGCGCTTTGTGTATCTAGAGGCAGGTTCAGGCGCAGCCTCTAGTGTTACTCCAGAAATGGTACAAACAGTTCGTAAAGTCTTCAAAGGATTTCTTATTGTAGGTGGCGGGATTAAAGATCCAATTACGGCAAAAAAAATTGCTAGTGCGGGAGCTGACGCTATTGTTATAGGCACCCTCTTAGAGAAAAATGGAACTCTCAAAGACCTCACCGAAATAGCCAAAGCCATCCAGAACATAAAGAAATAAGACAAATCATGACAGAAAATATCGCAATTAATCGAATCAAAGACACCTTAATGCCAAATTACTATTTTGATTACTATAATGACATTTCAAAAAAAACATTTTCTACTTTTGAAATAGCCGCAATAGCAAAATCAACATTAGTTGACTCATCTGCAATTGTTGAACCAAAAATTGCTTTTGATTTGGCAGATAGGGTCGCTAAAATGCATGACATCGATATAGCTGAACCCCTTCGAGAGTTACTAAAAACAAACGGAAAGGAGCTTTCTGCCCTAATTTTATCAAGAGAAATCGCTCTAGGGAAATATCTTCCACCTGATGCCAAACTTGAAGATAGACTAGATCTGGCAGTAAGGGTAGGTTTAGCAATTGTCACTGAAGGTGTAACCATAGCTCCTTTACAAGGAATAAGTAAAGTGAAAATTAAGAAAAATAAAGACGGCTCAAACTATCTATCCGTTTCAATTGCAGGTCCAATGAGATCTGCTGGAGGTACTGAATCAGCAGTGACAATGCTAATTGCAGATCATGTTAGAAAGGCCGTAGGGTTGGAGAAATATCAAGCAAATTCTTTTGATGATGAAACAGGTAGATTTGTTGAAGAGCTTCGAGTATATGAAAGAGAAGCCCAAGGAAGTTTTCAATTTCATGTTTTAGATGATGATGTAACGATGGTAATTTCTAATCTACCAGTAGAGCTTGATGGTGTTGATACGGATCCATTTGAGGTTGTTAATCATAGAAACATGGAACGCATTGAAACCGATAGAGTCAGGGGAGGTGCTTTACGAGTTCTTAATGATGGACTAATTGGCAGATCAAAAAAACTCCTAAAAAGAATTGAACTTTATAACCTTGATGGATGGGACTGGCTAAATGATCTAAAAGGAGCAATACAAACTGGTGAGCTGGAAGACGCAGCAACAAAAAGAATGCGGGAAGTAATTACTGGAAGATCAGTCTTGTCTATGCCAAACAAAATTGGTGGTTTTAGATTACGTTATGGAAGAGCATGTAATACTGGATTTGCTGCAATTGGAATTCATCCAGTAATAGCAGAAATTTTAGATCATACAATTACTGTTGGAACTCAGGTAAAGCTTGACTATCCGAGCAAAGGAGCTACAATAGCATTTGTAGATTCTATTGAAACTCCTATAGTTAGACTGAAAGATGGTAGCGTAGTAAAAATAAACAACACACAACATGGAATAAAAATAAAAAATCAAATTGAAAAAATTCTTCATCTTGGTGACATTTTAATTTCTTTTGGAGATTTTTTAGAAAACAACGCACAACTAGTACCCACAGGCTATGTTGAAGAAATTTGGTTAGAAGAATTTCGAGACAAACTTTCTAAGTACGAATCAGATAAAAACGAAAACTCCTTAACTCAATTTCTTACACAAATACCCTCATTTGATGAAGCAATAAAAATTTCATTAGATTTTCTAATACCTTTGCATCCAAAATATCTTTACTTCTGGGATCTAGTCTCAATGCAAGAATTTGGTGAACTATTACAACCATTAGAAATTGGAGAAACTTCTATCAGCTACAGAAAAGACCAGAAACAGATTCTTGAAAAACTAGGCGTTCCACATGAAATTTCAAATGATGTAATTCTACTAAAAGAAGCAGAAGCAAAAATTTTCTATAATCTGCTTTTTAGAAAACCAATCAAACCTGACGATTCAAAATCTGTAATAAAATTAATATCAGAAATCTCTGGGATAAAGATTCGTCCAAAATTTTCTATATCTGTCGGTGTTAGAATAGGAAGACCAGAGAAAGCTGCCCCAAGACAAATGAAACCTCCAGTTCACACGCTTTTTCCAATAGGAGATAAAGGCGGTCCTACACGAGACTTGCTGAAAGCATCACATCAAGAAAAATTTTTTACTAACATTAATAATCGATTTTGTAAAAATTGTAATGAACCTTCAATAAGTATTATCTGTAAAAAATGTCATACCAAGACTGTTATCATTTACAACTGTAATATTTGTAGGGCAAAATTAGATTCATCTTTTTGTCCAAAATGTAAAAAAGATGCTTCTTCACACTCTTACCAACTCTTTCCATTAAAAGAAAATCTCTTGATGGCACAACAAAGAATAGGTGTACGTGCACATGAACCATTCAAGGGAGTTAAAGAATTAATTAATCAAGAAAAAATCGCTGAACCGCTAGAAAAAGGTCTGATTAGACAAAGTCTGGATCTAACAGTTTTCAAAGATGGTACAGTAAGATTTGATGCAACTAATTCTCCTCTTACCCACTTTAAACCGTCGTGGATTGGAACATCTATTGAAAAACTAAAGGAACTAGGTTATACTCATGATTCTAACAACCTTCCTCTAACTAGCAGCGAACAGATGGTTGAGCTTCGAATGCAAGATATTATCATACCATATGAAAGTGCAAAATATCTAGTAAATGTATGCAAATACATCGACATTCAGCTGGAGAAATTTTATGGGAAAACAGCTTTTTACAATGTAAAGAATATCGATGATCTTGTAGGTCATCTAATTATTGGGTTAGCTCCACATACTTCAGTAGGTATTGTTGGAAGAATAATTGGATTTGCTGAAACAAATGTTTGTTTTGCTACTCCTATCTGGCACTCTGCAAAAAGAAGGGATGCAGATGGTGATGCTGACTCTATAATGTTATTGATGGATAGTTTGCTTAATTTTTCAAGACAATTTCTATCAGACAAAATTGGTGGACTAATGGATGCCCCTCTTCTCATACAACCATCTGTTCTTCCACACGAATCACAACCTCAAGCTCATAACTTTGAAGTTATGAAGAAGTTTCCTCTTTCATTTTTTGAGCAAACAACTCAAAAAGAAAAAGCTGCTAATGTTACTAACATCGAGACAGTAAAATCACGGCTTGAAACCAAGGAGGCATTTTATGGATATGAATTTACACATACTACTAATACTCTAATTACATCAAAATCTCGAAGTGCATATTCTACACTTGGTTCAATGCTTGACAAGCTAGACATGCAAATTCGAAATGCAGATCTCATTAATGCTGTTGATACAAATGAAATAGTCTCTTATCTTATTACAACTCACCTTGTTCCTGATATAATGGGAAACCTTAGAGCTTACGGCAGACAGAGTTTTAGATGTACAGCATGTGGCCAAAGTTATAGAAGAATCCCTCTTATGCAGAATTGTTCATGTGGAAACCAACTAATTCAAACCATTACAAGGGCATCAGTTGAAAAATATCTGAAACTTGCAAAAAGATTAGTAGAAAAATACGAAGTTGGAAATTATCTTAAGGGAAGAATCTCTTCTTTATCTGATGAAATTGATTTAGTGTTTGGGAAGGGTAAGGGGGATCAGTTACTTCTTACCGATTATGCGAAATACTAATTCTTCCATTATCGTAATTTGATGTACTCGTATGCTCCTAATTTCTTATCAAAACAATATTGAACTTTTTGGAAATTCTTTCTAAATGATTTAATTGTTGAAGCTAATTTTTTGGGATCTTTTTTCTCAATAATTACTTTTTTGATAAAAGAAGCAATTTCTTTCATCTCAGACTCTTTCATTCCTAGTCTTGTAATTTCAGAAACTCCTAATCGAATTCCACCAGGATGAAAATAATTTCGTCCTGCTTTGATATCACCAGGAATAAGTTGTCTATTTACAATTATGTTTGCTTTTTCTAGATCCGCTTCTACTTTTCCACCATCAGAATAGTCAAGAACATTTACGGCAATTTGATGTGATTTTGTAAATCCTCTTTTTTCTCCAAGTACTTTGAATCCACAATCATTCAAGGATTCTGCTAGAGTCTTTGCATTTTTTATAACCTGTTTGGCATAATCTTTTCCAAATTCTAATGCTTCTGCAAATGTGATTGCCTTTGCTGCCATGTGATGAATATGATGACTGCTTGTGAGTCCAGGGAATGTTGCTTTTTTGATTGCCTCACCATACTTTTCAAATCCTAAAACCAATCCTCCCTGAGGACCAAATAAGGTCTTATGTGTACTCATAGTCATTGTGTCCGCACCTTCTCTCAAAGGATCTTGAAATTGATTTCCTGCAATTAATCCTGCAACATGAGCTCCATCATAATTAATATGAATATTAAAACTCTTAAGAAAATCAGCTAACTCCTTAACTGGGTGTGGAAATAAAAAAAGCGACCCCCCGAACATAGCTATTTTTGGAAGCTTACCAGCATTTTTCATTTCTTCTATCTTATTTTTTGTCTTATCAACATCAATCGTCATTTCTTCTGGGTCAAATGGATAGAATTCTATTTCTAAACCATGAACCAAGCCTGCAGTTCCAGAATGCTCTTTTTTTCCATGAGAAATATGTCCACCTGCAGGAATGGAGGGAGCAAGCATAACATCTCCAGGATTAGAAAATGCTGAATAGATTGCAAGATTTGCAACTACTCCAGAAATTGGTCTTACATCTGCAAATTCTGCTTTGAAAAGCTTTTTTGCAAGGCGCATACATTCAATTTCAACTTTATCAATATACACACAACCAGCATATACTCTCTCACCAGGCCATCCTTCAGCATATCTATTTCCAAAATCTGAAATTATGGCCTCCCTAACAGCCGGGCTCGGAATATTTTCACTTGCTATTAAGGGAATTGAATTTTCAAACCATTTATGATGTTCTTTTAGCATTGAAAAAATTTTCATATAAGAATTCTTTGAATCACTAGCCATGCCACAGCAACAAATTTTCCCAATTTAAAAACACCGATTCAAATGAATCAAATGATCTGAAAAAATTTTTTAAAAAACGTATAAAAAGGGAAAATAGGCCTGGAAAGGCATGAGTACCCAAGCAACTAGAGGAACTATGCCCGTTGTATTGTTAAAAGAAGGTGCTAGTGAAACTAAGGGGCGAGAAGCTGTAAAAAACAATATTGCAGCTTCAAAAATTATTGCAGAAATAGTTCGTACTAGTTTAGGCCCAAGGGGAATGGATAAAATGTTAGTAGACTCTTTGGGAGATGTTACTATTACTAACGACGGAGCTACAATTCTAAAAGAAATTGATGTTCAACACCCTGCAGCAAAAATGTTAGTTGAAATTTCAAAAACCGTTGATAATGAAGTAGGCGATGGAACAACCTCTGCAGTCGTCCTTGCAGGCTCACTCTTAGAAAACGCAGAGTCTTTGATAAATCAAGATGTTCATCCAACTATAATCGTTGATGGTTACAGAAAGGCAGCAAAGAAAGCAAAGCAATTCCTAGAAGAGATCGCAGATGTGGTTACTGCAAACGACAAATCTATTTTACAAAAAATTGCAAAAACATCAATGCAAACCAAATTAGTTAGAAAAGATTCTGGTCATTTAGCAGATCTTGTAGTGAAAGCAGTTTCTGCAGTAGCAGAAAAAAATGGAGAAAAGTTTACAGTTGATATTGATGATATTAAAGTTGAAAAAAAAGCAGGCGGTTCTATTAATGACTGTAATATCATACAAGGAATTGTTCTTGATAAAGAAATAGTTCATGGTGGTATGCCAAAGAAGATCAGTGAAGCAAAAATTGCACTGTTAAATGCCGCTCTTGAAATAAGTAAAACTGAAACAGATGCCAAAATCAATATCTCAAATCCACAACAATTGAAATCATTTCTTGATGAAGAAAGTAGAATGTTAAAAAATATGGTTGACAAAGTTATTGCTTCTGGTGCTACTGTTGTTTTATGTCAAAAAGGTATTGATGATATGGCCCAACACTATCTTGCAAAAGCAGGAATTTTAGCAGTAAGAAGAGTTAAAGAAAGTGATCTTACAAAACTTGCAAAAGCAACTGGTGCAAGAATAGTTACAAATCTTGATGATCTTTTTGAAAAAGATTTAGGTTCTGCAGAGACAGTGGAAGAAAGAAAAATTGAAGAAGACAGATGGGTTTTCATCGAAGGATGTAAACATCCAAAATCTGTGACTCTACTTTTAAGGGCAGGTTCACAAAGAGTAGTTGATGAAGTTGAACGATCCGTTCACGACGCAATCATGGTTGTTAGAGATGTAATGGAATTACCATCTATTGTAGCTGGTGGGGGTGCTCCAGAAACATATGTCGCAACCAAACTAAGAAGCTGGTCAAAGTCTCTTGAAGGTCGTGAACAACTTGCAGTTGAAAAATTTGCAGAATCCTTGGAATCTATCCCTCTAACATTATCAGAAAATGCTGGAATGGACCCAATTGACACTCTTGCAACACTTCGATCTAGACAAATTAAAGGAGAAAAATACACTGGTATTGATGTAATGAAAGCTAGAGTAGGAAATATGAAATCTAGCGATATTATTGAACCATTAGCTGTAAAGAATCAGATTATTTCTGCTGCTTCTGAAGCAGCATGTATGATACTACGAATTGATGATGTTATAGCTACTGCCAAATCCGCAGGACCCCCACCTGGAGCTGAGGGCGGTATGGGTGGAATGCCACCTGGAATGGGTGGAATGGGCGGTATGGGTGGAATGCCTGATATGGGCGGAATGATGTAATAATTGATACCTAATCATTTCGAAATTTCTCAAAAGTTTATTTTATAATAAAATTCATGAAAATTATTGAATAAAATTATTTCAAAAGCAATTACGGGAGCCAAGTATGTATATTTAATAGCCTTTTTTGCATTACTTTCTGGTTTTTTTTACCCACTGATTACCGGTACTTCATTTGATAATGTAATTTTTGGAGTAATTGTTTTATTCGTTGGACTAGCAGGTGCAGTCTTAGTTTACAAAGCTGCAGTTTCTGAAAAAAGACGTGGAATCTATCTAGGAGCGGGTTTTGGATTAATTGCTATCTCGTTTGCATATATTATACAGTTCACTGGCAGAGTCTAATTCTATACATCAAAGTAGAGATAAAACTCATGTGGATGCGGTCTAATCGAAATCTCTTTTTGATCTCTCCTTTCTAATTCAATTATTTTATCAATCACCTCATTAGAGAAAATTGGATTAAGGAACTTTCTATCGCTTTCTAGCGAATCAAGTGCCTCCCCTAAACTAGCTGGCAACTCCTCAATTCCCCTCTTTTTGCGTTCAGTTTTTGTCATCTTGAAAATATCTTCATGTACTTGTTCACCAGGTTCTATCTTTTTCTTTATTCCATCAAGTCCAGCTGCTAGAACAGAAGAAAAAACAAGATAGGGATTTCCTGCTGGATCAGGCGCTCTAAACTCTAATCTCTTAAGATGAGAATATTTTTCACCCTTAAAATGCTGTGGTACTCTAACTATTGCCGATCTGTTACTTCCACTCCATGCAATGTAGGCTGGAGCTTCATAGCCTGGGACCAGTCTGTGATAAGAATTTGTAGTTGGATTAGTAATTGCAACCAATGCCCTTGCATGATTAAGTATCCCTCCACAAAAGTAACGTCCAACTTGGCTAAGTTCATCTTTCTCATTCTGATCAAAAAACATGTTTTTTTCTTTTTTCCAAAGACTAACATTAGTATGCATTCCAGAACCAGCATCCATCGAAATTGGCTTTGGCATCATCGTTGCAACTTTACCATACTTTTGAGCAATATTACGAATAGCAAACTTGTATGTCTGCGTAGCGTCTGCAGCATTTGTTAGGTAATCATATTTTATATCAATTTCACATTGACCAGCAGTTGCTACCTCATGATGATGATTATCACACAAAATTCCAAAATGTTCAATCAAAACATCTACACATTCATTTCTGAATGGCGTAAGTGTATCAGACGGTGTACTTGGGTAGTAACCTTCTTTGAGCCCCATTGGATAACCAGTTCCTTCCTGACTCCAAGGTGCCTCCTTTGATTCAATTGAATAAGACTGCCCTTTGTAAGGGGTTAAGACATCCCAGTGTACTTTATCAAACACAAAAAACTCTACTTCTGGACCCCAGGAACTATAATCAAATCCTTGAGTTTTCACATACTCTTCGGCCTTTTGTGCAATCCCCCTTGGATCTCGCTCTAACCTTCCTCTACCAAATCCCCAATAGATATCACATAACAGACGAGCTGTCTTGTTATCAGTCAACCATGGAATCGTTGCATAAGAATTTGGATCGGGTTTTAGAACTAAATCGGAATCATCTATACTAGTAAAGCCGACAATAGATGAGCCATCAAGCTTAGGAAGACCATCTTCCATTTGCTCAGGAGTAAAAGTATCAGCTGAAATTGTAGTGTGATGAAATCTTCCAGTTAGACTAGAAAACTGTAAATCGATAAATTTGATCTGATCATGTTTTATCTTTGCAAATACTTCATCAGGTGAATAACGGATCTGAGTTGCCTTTCCACCAATCACTTTATATGGCATTTTTATATCTTGAAGCTAACACAAAAATCCATCATTTAAGGATTATTGGGTGTTGAAGTATGTCAGAACCAAAAGAAATTGATGTTAACTCGTTGTATTCGATCTTGTTACGTGAAACTGAAAATGAAAATATACAAGAAATTTTTCCAGAACTATACATCTCAATTTCAGAATTTGTTGGAAAGCTAAAAAGTGAGGGATACGATGGAATTGAAGCTAAAGTAAAAGACGCACTTGTGAATATGATAACTGAACTCACTTCATTACTTTTGAAAATTCGACTTGAAAAAGCTACAAAAACAAATAAGATTGATTACTCGAATTTACTCGATGAAGAAAAATTCATTCTTGATGCTGATGAAGAAAGATATGAAAGAACAGAAATTATTTTATCTAGTACTTTGAATGGAAAATCTAAACTTCTTGATTCTGTAGCAACAAAACATAAAACGAAATCTACTGTTGTTCGATTTTTAAAGGAAATGGATCAGATGATAGGAGTAGATTTAACTAAATATGGACCTTTTAAAGCTGAAGACGTGGCTACAATACCATATGAAAATGCTCAAGCTCTAATATCAAAAAACATTGCTACAAAAATTCGCTGGGACGACTAAATATTACCCAATTTATTCAAGATTAGTTAGAAGATATGTCACATCTTGATGTAGATGTAATTGATTTCTTGTTATTGACTATCTATCCTGTAGGTGGTCTTTTCATCATAGAAATGATCAGTAGGGCATTAAAAATTTCATCTTGGTTAAAACTGTCAATTCAAGGATTAGTTTCACTAGGATTTGCAATTGGTTATATTGTTTTGATTACTCCTCATTGGTTAACATCATTTGTTTTAGTTGCGTTAGCAGTGGCTTTATTCTATCAAGCACGTCGTTCAAAAATTCATCCTGATAAATCAATTTATTAGAAAATTAATCTTTAGATTTCCTGAACATTCTTTTAAAAAAACTTGTTTTATTTCTGCCACCATCTCTAACTACACCACGCTGGCCAAATTTTTTAGCTCTAATTTGAGTTAATTTAACACATCTATGATCTTCAGGCAACCTATGTTCAGCGCAAAATGGGTCTTTACAATAATTGCACTGAAAAGGCATATCTTGAAAATCACCACAATAAGCACAATTTGCAGGTTTCATCTATTATCTACGATTTTTGTTCTAATAAACCATCTTTAAGCTATATCTATAAAATAAACCAATAAAATAATTTGAAAACATTTTTACAATGTTCAATTAGAATTTCTTTGAGAGGATTTTTCATTTGATAAAAGATAAAGTCGTAATTGTAACTGGAGCAAGCAGTGGTATTGGATATGCAACTGCTTTAACACTCTCAAAGGCTGGTGCCAATGTAGCTATAGGAGCCCGTCGAACAGATAGACTATCAAAACTTGAAAACGAAATTACAAAGAATGGTGGAAAGGTTTTTTCACAAAAATTAGACGTAACTAACAAATCAGATTGTGACTCATTTGTAAATGCCGTCATAAAAAAATATGGTGTAGTTGATATCTTAGTTAATAATGCAGGACTGATGCCTCTTAGCTTCGTAAAAAATTTGAAGGTAGATGAGTGGGATCAAATGATTGATGTTAACATAAAGGGTGTTTTGTATTGTACTGCAGCAGTTATTCCTCATATGCTTGAAAAAAAATCTGGTCATATAGTTAACATCTCATCAGTAGCTGGAAGAATCGTTTTTCCATCTGGTAGTGTATATTGTGCAACCAAACATGCTGTGACTGCATTTAGTGAGGGTCTTAGGCAGGAATTTAGTACAAGATCAAACATTCGAGTTACTTGTATAGAACCGGGGGTTGTTTCAACAGAACTTACCAGTACAATAACAGATGACTCTTTGAAGAGTTTTGTTGAAAATACAAAGAAAACACAATCACTAAATGCTGAAGATATTGCTAATGCAATTTTATTTGCAGTTGAAGCACCGCCTCACGTAAATGTAAATGAAATCCTAGTAAGACCTACTACTCAAGAAAGATAATCAATTATTTACATAAATTCAATAATTACGGGTCATTTTCTTTTTCTTTTACCAAATGATCTAATACAGCTTTTATTTCTGAACTCAAAACATCAGAATTCTTTGCCATGTCTAATTTTTCTGGAAGTTTTTCTTTGACATCTTGAGCTTCTAATTCTATTCTCCTCTTTTCTTTACAATCTAAATGATCTTCATTAGTTCCTGAAATTTTATGACAGATGGAGCATATTTTCAACAATATTTAGTAATTAATCCGACGATTTAATAATTTCACTACTTGCTTGAATCTAAGGGGCCGTCGTCTAGTTTGGTTATGATGCCAGCCTGGGGTGCTGGAGGTCGCAGGTTCAAGTCCTGCCGGTCCCATTAAATATTCTAATTATCAAATTGTATCAAATCTTTCTAAACTCTTCCAAAGATACCATGTTGCAATGGTCCTGTAGGGTTTCCAAGGCCTTGCTAACTGTTTAATTTCTTCCTCTTTTGGAAGTTGCTTTAATGAATACATTGATTGTACAGCTTTTTTTAATCCTAGGTCTCCAACTGGTAGGATATCTAACCTACCCAATGAAAAAATTAAAAACATTTCAGCCGTCCATCTACCAATCCCCTTGATATCAGTCAGACTTTCAATTATTTGTTCATCATCTTGCATAGATATTTTTCTTAGATTAAGCTGTTTTGATTCAATCTTCTTTGATAATTCTTTTATGTAAATAATTTTCATTTTTGAAAGCCCTGCTAAACGAAGCTTAGAATTTGGAGTTCTTAGCACATCAATCGGTTTCGGAAATTTTGATTTATACAACCTCTTGAATTTTCTTATGATTGATTTTGCTGCTGAGCCAGATAGCTGTTGCGTAATTATTGCTTCTACTAAGGACTGGTATCTGTTTTTTGTTATCTTTATATGATAATCTCCTATCTGATTGATGATTTTTATAAATTTTGGATCTTTTTTTAAAATTTTAATCGCTTTTTTTTCTTGCATCATATTATAATTTTAATACTTTAAGAAGTGCATCAAAACTTTCCCTACCTGGATTATGTTTATAATTCCGCAAAGCCTCAATCATCTCTTCTTTTGATGGTATATTGTAGATTTTCCTAATAGATTTAGCCATGCCTGAACCTATGAAAATTCCTTGTGTTGCTGAAGTGACATTTGAAACTCTTCTCTTTGTACTTGAACTTTCAAAATCAATTAATGTAGTTTTTGATTTCCCTACTATCACATGTTTTGTTATATTACTTAATTCACCATGATCTAAACCAATTTTATCAAGACTATAACAATCTTCTAACGTTTTTCTAATTGTTGATTTTAATTTAGATACAATTCCTGTTCCTTTTAGCTCTTTAATCCACAATCCAATTTTTTTACCATCCAAAAATTCCATAATTATTAAATTTTTACTACTGCTTATCATCTTAGGTCCAACTCCTGATTCATTTGCCATTTTTAGTAATTTAGCTTCACTTTCCATCTCTTTTCTTTGCGAATCAGTACGGCGAATCTTTACTGCAACCTTCTTGTTTCGTCTTTTTGCTAATACAACAATCCCGACATATCCTTTTCCTAAAACATTAATCGAACCCAGTTTTAAATCACCTTGAAAACAAATACCAGTTATTTCCAGCTTCTTCATTTGAGCTAGTCTTAATTCTACTTGTTTTTTTGTCGCATTTGGATATCCAATGATTGTTGAATATGGTATTTCCGTTAGTTTGTTAATTGAAAGAAATGATTGTTGCATCAGTTGAGACAAGTTCAGCAACAGCCTCTTTAATGGATTTTCCTCTTACCTTTTTTGCAGGAATTACATTGAATCTCTTTTGAATATCGTCTTTTAATCCCCTTGGTATTCCTGACTTGTTGAGATGATTCTTCAATAAATCTTTCAAAAATAAACTAATATCATTTTGTCGGCGTTTTTTTAGTGATAAAATCTTTCTATTAGGACCTATCCACATCATGCTATTTTTAGAATTTTTGGTAATGTATACCTCAGAATCTTTTTCAAAAAAGAAATCAGGACCTTCACTAAGAAAATTCTTGTCAATTTTTAAAGATTGTAATAAAAAGATCAAATAGGCATGATTTTTTTCATCAATTATTCCTGAATTTCTCAAAACACGAAATCCCTCGACTTCCATTTGTACGGCTAATGAATGTGCTGCTCTTTTAATCTGACCCCATATTATATCAGGACTTCTAGGTTTATAGCTAAACTGAATTACAATAGTATTTTCTAGATTCTCTCTGAAAATTTTTGGTTTTTGTCTGTGTTGGAAAAATGATAATGTTGGTTTTTTTATAAATGCTCTTGAAGCAAGAATAAACTTACCAACATTTTCGTTTGAAATTGCAGCACCAAGATTTCTATTACTGTCAATGGGGTCAATAATTATTATTGAAGTATCAAACTTTTTTGAAGGATTTCCAATTGTCTGATTCTTTTCTAGCTTTGCAATTGCCTTTATTACATCTTCAAAACTTCGATAATGTAAGATCAAGACTTCTGTAATGTATCCACTAATACCTTGTTTTGCAATTTCTGAACCATAGATATTGTTGTTCAAAAGAAAGTTTTTGAGTAATCTTACTTCGTCTTTCATTGGACCAGTTAATGTTTCTAACATAAACTTTGTATGATATGGAGAACGATCAGCAGCACTTTGCCATTCTCCTATTCTAACATCATAACATGGTACCACATTCACTTTGGTTCCTTTTATTGTCGCTTCTACGTAGGGATGTTCAGAATATCTTACGTATGGTTTGAAATTTTTCATAGAATCAAATCCAATCTTTTTTGAAATCTCTACAAACATTTTATCAGGAGTAGATTTTTCAAATTTTATGAAGATATCCACATCAGCTTTTTTTGGAAGCCATGTACCTTTTGCATATGAGCCCCCAAATTCTACTCCAGTTATCTGTGAATATTTTGACACTTGTTTTCTAACTAAATCAAACGCAATCTTTGCAGCCTTTGTGTTTTCATGTTGTAATTTTTTGGATGGAATAGCTAACTTTCTTGCTTTTTCTATGATCTGTCTCATTGTTTTGTTTTAACCACCTGTAAATCTGAATATATTGGTCCCTCTGAAGTAAGAACACTTTTTTTAAATTTTATCTCAGAAATTTTCTGAATTCCAAATGAATAATGAGCATATTTTTTCAATTCATCTGAAATGTTACCGGTCTTGTTTTTAACTCTAAAGATAGTGACATGTGGTCTGAATGGTTTATCTTTTTGAAATCCTAATTTCGATAGTTTTTCTTCCACAATTGATGCAAGTTCAATGAGCTTCTTTCCACCTTCATTATCTGTGCCTACCCAAATAACTCTTGGAAAACTTGGTTTTGGGAATGCGCCTATTCCAATAACATTTACTTCAAAAGCTGGAAATTCAATTGAACTCAAGGCATCTTGCACCTTTTGAGACATCATATCAGAAATTTCGCCAAGGAAAAATATTGTAAAATGAATATGTTCTGTTGAAACTGGTTTTGCTGTAATCTTTAATTCTGATTGTATTTTTTTAATAGAATTCAATATTTCCTGGTTGTTGATTTCAATTGCAATAAAAGTTCTCATCAAAAGTTTTTTGAACATATCTTTATAATGATTTCCGGTAGCTTCATAGACAAGATTAAAGAAGTTCCAGAGAACTTGTCAAAGCTTATTGTCTGTCTTACAGGGATGCCAGGTGCAGGTAAATCTACTATTGCAAACGGTTTGAAATCCAAAGGTTATGAGATCATCAATATGGGTGATGCTGTAAGAGAAGAAGCAAAAAAAAGAAACATTGAACCTTCTGGTCAGAATCTAGGAAAGATTATGCTTGAGCTACGAGAAAAAAATGGTCCAGGAGCAGTAGCTGAATTAATCCAAAATAAAATAAAAAATTCAAGTTCCAACGTTATTGTAATTGATGGAATTCGATCAAATGAAGAAATTCAAGTTTTACGAAAATTTGGAACAGTAAAACTACTTTCTATTCATGCATCAACCGATACTAGATATAGTTTTTTGATTGAACGTGGAAGGTCAGATGATCCACAAACTAGAGATAACTTTGATGAACGTGACGTTAGAGAGATAAAAGTTGGTATTAGCACACCAATTGCTCTTGCAGATGAGAGCATATCTAATAATGAATTATCAATTGATGAATTAATTGAACATGCCTACAAAATTATTCAGGGCTGGCAAAAATAAATGAAGACACCAGATATATCATGCAAGATTGAAGCTTATTGTTCTATTTACCCATCAGAAGATCCTAAAAAAGTAGAACAAGCTATAACAAACATTCTTAACGATGTCGAGATTAAAAT